>JAYVZC010000275.1:0-3710 GCA_043783695.1 Bacteroidota bacterium | reverse complement strand
GTGTAGGTATAGTTAAATTTAAATAACTCTGAGTGGTGGTGGTATTAGAAATACTGATCCAAGTTGTTCCTCCATCGGTTGAATATTCCCAATTAAGTATAGCACCTGTGTGCCCCGACAGAGTTAATACACCTGAATTTATTCCTATACAAACATTGGTTCCACCGGAAACAGTTCCACCAACAGATGGCGCTGTTGAAGTAACCACATAACCAACCGTTGCATCATTAGTTGTATTGATGTCGGTTGCTAAAGTGGAATACGCAGTAAAAGTGTATGACCCAGGAACTGATAAATTAGCAGTGGTTGTGTAAGTATACGACACTGTGGTATTGGGAGTAAAGAAGGGAAAGCTTATAGCCAAATCGGTTACCGGTGCACCGGCATTAATCGTATAGGAAAGATTGAATGAAACACCACTAAGATCTGTTAGTCCAACATTTTTTACATTAACAGTTACGCTTGATGTAGCGCTCAATGAACATCCTGAAACAGGAGCCGTGATAGCGATAACGCTCACATCCTGTGCTAGTGCAATTTTACCAATAAGAATAAGGGAAAATAGCGTAAAGATTTTTCTCATAAAGTAGTTTTGAGTGGATAAAATAATTAACTTCTGTTTAAAAAGACCCTTGTGTCTTACGAACATTTGAGTTTTTAGGTTACGAATATACAAAAATTTACGTTGAAATTATTTATGGCGTATTTAATGAAACAGGTATTATTTTCCCATTCATTACTTTATGCGCATTTAACACAAAGTCAGATACATACAAAGCCATTTCGGAAGCAGAAACAGATGCTTTATATTCTGGAAATGCTTCTTGCAACATTTCGGTTTGAACCGCACCTAGTGCCAAACAGTTAAAAGCAATGTTTTTTTCCTTGAATTCTTCTGCTAAACACTCGGTTAAACAAACTAAAGCTGCCTTACTTGAACTGTATGCCGATAATCCTGCAAATTTCACACTTCCCTGAACCCCTCCCATGCTACTTACATTCACAATATGGGATTTTTCCTTTTCATCCATCATGGGTAAAATCCCTTGTATTAATCTGAAAACTGAAAATACATTTACGTTATATACTTTCTCTAAATCAATGGTAGTAATTTGCGAAAACGGCTTGTTTACTATTGCTCCTGCGTTATTTACAACTGCGTGAATAGTTGTACAATGTCTCTTTAGTTGTGAAATCAAATGTGTTACTGCATCTGGCTTACTCAAATCACATGCTACTGGAATCACATTCGCATTTGGACAGTCCTTTTTTAATTGCTCTAACTTTTCCAGATTTCTGGAAACAGCAAAAATAGTGTTACTGCCGTTTGCGCTGAATTGTTTTACCAACTCATATCCTATTCCTCTGCTTGCTCCCGTTACAACAATATTCATTTTTTATGCGTTTTATTATTATTCAAAGAAAAGCATTTTTTTCATAACTTTACTATCTCACAATATGCAAAAACTTATTTTATATATCAGTCTTTTTATTTTATGCATCGGATGCTTTAATTCCTTTGCTCAAGATAGCTCCATGATTCGCAAACATCCTCCCAAGAAAAATTTTTGGGACAAAACTTTTATTGGTGGTAACTTAGGATTACAATTTGGAACAGTAACCTTTGCAGATATTTCTCCTTTGGTAGGATATAAATTCACTGATAAAATCTCAGCAGGTGTTGGAGTTACTTATCAATATTATCATTACAAAGATCGCTACTACGATTTTGAAACGAATGTTTATGGAGGGCGAGTTTTTGGCAGATATAATTTTACCGATTATTTATTCGGACATGTTGAATACGAATATTTGAATTTGGAAGCCTTTGATTTTTATAGAAGAAGAGTGGATGTAGGAAGCTTATTAGCCGGAGCAGGATATGTTCAACACATTAGTAATCGTTCGGGAATTATGGCAATGATACTTTATAATTTTACCGAATCGGTTTACACACCTTATCAAAATCCTATTATAAGAATTGGATTTGTAGTTGGATTATAGATTTACTCAAACACCGGCAATACTCTTTGATTTGGGTCTACATTAAAACTTTGAATCGCCATTACTCTCCACCTTTGCGCAGCCTCGGCATTTAAAATATCTAAAATCGGATACTCATCTTTCAAAACAATCGCATCATTCAAATCTATTTTTGATTCATCAATAAAACCGGGATGCGATTTTATTTTTCCCATGGATGCATAAAATAAAATATTTCTTTGATCAGGATTCGGATCTGTTGTTAACGCTTTTACATTAAAGCCTGCTGCCTGAAATGTTTTGTAAACCGACCGCATAGATTTTCCAATACTTCCTTCGAAATAACCCAAACTGTTTACAAATACAATTCCACCCGGATTCAACATTTCTTTTAATTCAGTCAACGATTCTTCTGTAAAAACATGATTCGGTGGGTCTTCTCCTCTAAACATATCCATCACAATAACATCGTATTTTTTTTTGCAGTTGCGAATAAAATGTCTTCCGTCATCTATATTAATTCTGACTTTAGTATTCAAATAAAAATAGTTTCGAGCCACATCTGCAATACGCTGATCTAATTCACATACTTCTACATCAAATCCTTTTTCGGAAAGTACTTTTGCAACACTGCCTCCTCCTAATCCAATCATAAGAGCCTTAGTATTTTTAGGAAATGAATCCACATAATCTGAAATGCGATACACATAAGTAAAATACTTTTCTCCTCCACGTTCTTCATCTGCCAAAGAATCGTACATAGTTTGTGAAACACGATTTACAAATAACCAGCGACTGTGTCCATCAATAACTGTGTCCTTATTATAGTGAGGATAATCCAACACGATTATTTGTCCGAGTAATCCTTCGGCACTATATATTCTTTTTATATTGGAAGAAAAACTAACTGTAGATGCAGAAAAAGCCCAAGCACAAAACAAAAAAAAACCTGCAGCTTTACCAATTTGTTTTTGTTTGATGATAACTATCAAAGGAATAAACCCTAAAATAATTCCTGTGATGATGGATGGAAGTGTTAAACCAAAATGTGGAATAATATAAAAACCAAAAGTAAAAGTTGCAAGAATTCCTCCCACTGTAGAAATAGCATAAATAGCACCTGCAGCCTTTCCAGATTGTTCCACATCAACAGTAATCGCACGAATAATCAAAGGAGAAACCATTCCCATCATAAATACGGGAGGAAATAAAATACAGGATGCAGAAACAATTACAGATGGAATTAAACTATGCGAACCAACTACCCACAAAATAATTTTAGAAGAAAAAGGCATCAGCACTGTAAAAGTTGCAGCTGCTAATAAAACATAAAATAAAGTCAAAGGATTTTTACTCTTGTAAGAAAGTATTCCGCCTGCAAAATATCCAACGGCTAATCCGCCTAATGTAATTGCCAATACACTTGCCCATACATATAAAGATGAACCAAAATACGGAGCCAACATTTTAGCACCCAATAATTCGGCTGCCATTACAGAACCACCTTCAATAAATGAAAGTAGGAAATAGAATTTTTTATTTTTGAATAGTTGCATTACTAGACGCCAAAGATAGAGAAAAGAATTGCTCTCTCTTACATCTTCCTTATCGTCATCCCTTGCCGCGACCTACGGTGTGGACACAAATATAGCTTAGATTTGCTAAAAAGATGAAACTAATAAGTCATAAACCAAATTTCACTGGAGTGTTTTCAGATAAACGCTTAG
>JAYVZC010000274.1:0-8793 GCA_043783695.1 Bacteroidota bacterium | reverse complement strand
TACCGATTCGATATAAGAGTCCAATCCCGGGCGTGAGGACTAAACATCTATTGCCTGCCTTGCAGGTAGGCATCGGCATTAACCATTGTAAATTATAAAAGGTCTATTTGAACAATTACAACAGGTCTTTTCATAATTTGCTTACAGCGCAAAAAAGATTTTTTTTTATTTCGTAAAAAATTCCTCTGCAGAAATTGATTTTACATTTTCTTTGTCGAAAGGACTAATGTGAATTTCATAAGTAGAGTAAGAGTCGCTAGTTCCCTTCTTTTCTTTTTTCATTATAAATGCATCTTTCCCGCCATTCATCTCAACAAAACTATTTTCTTTATTGAACCCTCCTTTAATCGTTTTATTAATGAAATTTTTTTCTGGGTTCCACTCGCTGCCATAATATACTCTTAAAAAATATTTGCCATCGGGAATGCCATTTATTTTAAATTCGCTCGCATTCACCATATATTGATTTCGGATGACTGTATTTGGTGCATTTTTTTCTATTAAACAAACTACTGCTTCAGAATAACTGCTATTAAAGATGGAAATACTGTTTTTACTTCCGGGATCATTTACCTCATCGCCAAAAAAAGTCGTGTATGGAGAATCAAAATTGTTAATCATTGGCTCACTTAATTTCTCAACTGCATTTTCTGTTTTTTCAGACGATTGTATTTCAATATTGGCTGTTGCAGTTGTTTTTTCTGTGGAATAAGAAATGATAAAATATAAAAGGACAAGTGCGATTCCAACGCTCACTAAAACCTGCCAACTGTCGCTTGAATTTTTTTTATCGGATTGGCCACTAGTAGATTTTTTCTGTTGATAATACGCTTGTCCGTCTGTCCGGCTGGCAGATTGTTGTCTTGCTTGAGCCTGTTGTTGTGCATATTGATAAGCATTTCCGGCATATTGTGGTCCGGATGAATTACTTCTTTGTTGTGCTTGTGTTCTACTTCCGTAGGATGATTTTAAATCATACTTTTCTCGTTTTTCAGGATTTGATAAAACAGCATAAGCTTGTTGAATTTCTTTAAAATATTCTTCTGCGGCTTTGTTGCCAATGTTTTTATCTGGATGATATTTTTTCGCTAAAATGCGATACGCAGCTTTTATTTCATCTGCGGTTGCTGTAGTTTTTACTTCTAATAGTATGTAGTAATTTCTTTCGGTCATTGTGCTTTTTCACAAAATCAAAAAAAATATCTCAAAACAAATAGTAGAACGACTATTTTTTCAGAAATTATTTTCATGTTAGTTTGTTTAAAAAAAACAAAACCCTGACATTGGTTAACAACTCGTCAGGGTTTTATTAAATGAAATTAGTTTTTTATTTTTTCTCTTCGCCTTTAGGAGCTGTTGGTACAACCTCTTTCAGGTAAACTTGGGAATAATCTCTATAACGCATAGGATTAGAAAATAAATTACGAACGTTTGATTTTACCAAACGATAATTTTCATCGTACCACAACATCATAACAGGGGCATCGTTCACCATAATTTGTTCTGCTTTTAAGAAATCAACGTATCCTTCTTCTTGTGTTTTTGCAGATTTTCCGGCATCAAATAATTTATCAAATTCCGGGTTTTTATAACGCGGAGTGTTTGGATAAGACGGTTGGTTTATATCAGCTGGAACAGTCGCTCCATAAAGAATCCACAAGAAATTTTCCGGACTAGGAAAATCAGCAATCCATGCAGCGCGGAAAATTTCAGCACGTGCATATTTTGAGTCTTCCATTTTTTGTTTTTGTGGAACAACTTCAAAATCAACATTCACATTTAATACCTCCATCAATTGTTTTTGAATTTCTAAAACAACGTTTGTGTTTTTTGCACCACCGCTATTTAATTCTATTTTCACTTTTGGAAACCCTTTTCCGTTTGGATATCCGGCTTCCGCTAATAATTTTTTAGCTTTTACAGCATCAAAATCATAACCGGTAATTTTAGTGATATCGTATCCCTTAAATGAAGGAGGAGAAATTCCATTTATACCAGGACCATAGGCTTCACCTTTTAATACATCTTCAACAATTTTATTTCTATCAATAGCATAACAAAATGCCTGACGAACTTTAATATTGTTAAATGGTTCTTTGGTCATGTTGAACTCATAATACTGACTAGCCATTTCCGGTGAACGCTCCAATACATATTTGGGTGGTTTATTTTGGAAATCAGCAATTTGGCTTTCAACCATATCTTTAATAGACTCAGATGGTAAACCAATTACCATATCTAAATTACCATTTTGGAAATTATCCAATTCTTGTTTTTTAGTCGGCAAGAAGCTAATCACAACTGAATCAAGGAACGGCAATTGGTTGCCCAATGAATCTTTTCCGTGATAATTATCATTTCGTTTTAATAATGCTTTATCTGTAGCTCCGTTTTCTACGTATATAAATGGGCCGGTTCCTACTTTAGAATCGATACCATATTTTTCAAAAGCTTCTTTAGGAAAAACGCTGGTAACAGGCGATGCCAAAGCAAATAAGAAAGATGTACTTGGAGAAATTAAGGTAATAGAAATAGTATAATCATCGGCAGTTTTGATTCCGTCAATTGAGCCATTGGGCTTGCCTTTACTAGCATCAAAAAATTTATTAGCACCAACAACGCGATCTTTAAAAGTAGCTGCAAAGTTTGAATTGTCTTTACTATCAGTACACAATAGCTCAAAAACATATTTAAAGTCGGAAGATTTTACCTCACGACCTTTTCCATCGGGAAAACACTCGTTATCTTGAAACATTACCCCTTTTTTAAGGTGAAAAGTATACGTTGTTCCGGTTGCATCAACTTCCCATTTTTCAGCTATACTAGGCTCAATAGAAAGATCTTTAGGGTTAAATTTTACTAAGCCTTCATAAATTTGGTTAGCAATATGTGCTGATCCGATATCGGTGATGCCGGCAGGATAAAGCGTTAGAAATTGTTCTGTTTCATTTATGCGAAGAGTTCCGCCATAAACTTTGTCGCCTTTTGCAACTCTGTCAGACCCGCCATCGCTGGTAGAATTAGAGCAAGAGCTGACTAGCACTGCAACAGAGAGGATAAAGAAGAAGGATTTTTTCATAAGATATTGTTGGTGTTATTGATAAAAAAGCTTGTATTGTTGTCTAAATTAATTGCAAGATTAGTGCATCTTTCACAAAGATGCAAGTAAATATACAAAAAAACTCGATTTTTAATCTTTCTTTGAAAAAGATTTGAATTTGTTTGTTAGAGATGGTCTGTATATGACAAAATTGTTTAATTTTGCGATGATTATTAAAAATAATGCGTTTTTATTTTGAAATTATTAAATAAGATTATAATATTGCGTTCGAAAATAATGAGCCGCTAATAAAAAGTTCTTATTTTTACATATAAAAATACAATGAAAAAAATACTGTTTGCCACTTTAAGTCTGTTTGTTTCATCTTCGATTTTTGCTGTAGGAGTAATCGTGTTGCAAGGAAACTATCAGGGAAAAAATCTTTATATTCAAAACCCATTTGCTGGTTCTGGTGTTGGTTTTTGTGTATCTGAAGTTAGAGTTAATGGAACTGTTACTACTGACGAGATTACTTCAAGTGCCTTCGAAATCGATTTTAGAAACTTACAATTAAAAATTGGTGATGCAGTAGAAGTAAAAATTACGCATAAAGACGATTGCAAGCCTAAAGTATTAAATCCAGAGGTTTTAAAGCCAAAAAGCACATTTGAAATTGTGTCAATGGCTGTTGGTTCCGACTTAACATTCAAATGGTCTACTAAAGGTGAAACAGGAAAATTGGCATTTGTTATTGAGCAATTCCGTTGGAACAAATGGGTTAAAGTTGGTGAAGTTGAAGGAAATGGTACTCCGGATGTAAATAACTATTCATTTTTAGTAGCACCACACTCCGGTAAAAACCAATACCGCGTTAAACAAGTAGATTATACTGGTCAACCTAAATTATCTAAAACAGTTGATTACAGCTCAACATCTCCCGAAATTACTTTCAGTCCGGCTAAAGTGTCCAAAGAAATAGGTTTCTTCGCAGGAAGTGCTCCTACAGAAACAATGTTTGAAATTTATGACCAATTTGGTAATATCGTAAAGCGAGGGTTTTCATCAACCGTAGATGCAGCCAACTTGCCAAAAGGAGCATATTATTTGAACTATGACAATAAGATGGGCGAGTTCATCAAAAAATAGTTTCTCGAACTTCGCTCGAAATGACAAATTTATAGTAAACAATCCCGGTCCGCACGTGCGGGATCGGGATTATTTTTTTGTACTAAACTTAAACTATTAATAATGTTAAAGATAGAGCACATAGGAATAGCCGTTAAAAACATTGAGCAATCCAATGACCTATTTACCAAATTGTTTGGAAAAGCGCCTTATAAGTTAGAAAAGGTGGAGAGCGAAGGGGTTTCTACCTCTTTTTTTATGGTAGGAGAAAATAAGATTGAATTACTGGAAGCAACAGATACCAATAGCCCAATCGCTAAATTTATTGAGAAAAAAGGTGAAGGGATTCATCACATTGCCTTTGAAGTGGCAGATATTTATGCAGAAATGAAACGTTTGCAAACGGAAGGGTTTATTTTACTATCGGAACAACCAAAGAAAGGGGCTGATAATAAGCTTATATGCTTTCTACATCCAAAAGGCACAAATGGCGTTTTGATTGAACTTTGCCAAGAGGTAATACCGAAAGCATATATGTAATAGTATCCAACCCCGCATGAGCGTTACAGGTGTGCGGAAGAACTAACATCTATTGCCAACCTTGCCTGTCGGCATTAACCATTGTAACCTTTGGACTCCTATAATTGGTTTAAAAAGCAGAAAGAGGCTTTTTTATTTCGCAACACCATCAAGCTTTTGGCTTGGGTGTTACCAAATAAAAAATCCCCACTTTGTTTCACAAAGAAAGGAATCTTTCGAGGTCCCGAGCGGATTTGAACCGCTGTAGGAGCTTTTGCAGAGCTCAGCCTAACCGCTCGGCCACAGGACCTTTTAATTTTATTGCATGTAAAAATACGAAAATTCAGTAAACAAGTACTAATTTTCTGACTCTTTCAGCAAATATTTCTCTAAACACTTCTGACACAAACAATTGTTGTATTCCCTTTTCAATTCATTTAATAGTTCTATTTTTATAAACAAATCTTCGCACCAGCAGCCCCTTGTTTCGTTGGCGCACTCAAAAGCATTTTCGCATTTAGAGCATTTTTTAAGCGACATTTTAGTTTTTATTTTTCACACTCTTTGAAAAAGGAGGGAGATAAAATTGGATTTTTTTATTTAGCAATAATTATACTAACGCTCTCAACATTCCCATTCATGGGCGGATTCAGCTTGGTTACTTTTACTTCTACTTTTTTAAGCGCAGAAAAGTGTTTTTTTAATTCATCAACAATGCGTTGTCCAACTTGTTCAATTAATTTGGAACGAACAGCCATTTGGGTTTTCACAATGTCGTAAACAACAACGTAATCAATTGTTTTGGCTAGTTCGTCTGTTTTTGCAGCTTCTGTAAAATTGGTTTCCATGGTTACATCAACAATGTAATTACAGCCAATTTTACCTTCTTCTTCAAGGCAGCCATGATAAGCATATATTTTAATTCCTTCTACAAGTATTTTATTCATGACCCCTCCCTGCCTCCCCAAAGGGGAGGAGATGTTGTATGTAAAAAAAATGAAACAAAAACTTCAAATCGTAAAATATTTTTTTGAGCTATGCCCCTTCTCCTTTGGAGAAGGGATTAAGGGATGAGGCCGCCACTTCCAACCTCTTCACCACTTCTTCTTTCCCTAATAATTCAACCATTTCAAATAACATCGGACCACCACCAACACCGCTTAAACACACTCTGAACAGTTGCATAACTTGCCCCGGAGCTATTCCTAGTTTTTCTGCTATTGTCTTAAATGTTGCTTCTGTTTCGGCAGCCGTAAACGAATTCAAGTTTTTAAATGCACCTGCTAACTCTTTCATAAATGCTGCACTTTGATTGTTCCAACGTTTTTTAATTACATCCGCATCATAAGTTGTTGGGGCAATAAAAAAATAATTTCCATTAGCCCAAAATTCAGAAACAAAATGTGCTTTCTCTTTTACCAATTTACAAACGCCTTCTACAAAATCTTGATTCTTGTGTCTTGATTCTTGTGTCCCTTTTAGATTTTCTTCTAACAAAGGCGTAAACAATGTCGCCAACTCCGAATCTGATTTTGCCCGTAAGTATTGTTGATTGAACCATTTTGTTTTTTCGGGATCAAATTTTGCTCCTGATTTATTTACACGTTCAAATGAGAATGCTTGTACTAATTCATCCAACGAAAAAATTTCCTGTGTTGTTCCCGGGTTCCAGCCCAGCATAGCCAGCATATTGATAAAAGCTTCCGGAAAAAAGCCCATTTCTTTATATCCTTGATAAGTTTCTCCTGTGCGTTCATCGTGCCAATTCAAGGGAAACATTGGGACTCCCGATTTATCACGTTTCGATAATTTTCCATTCCCATCTGTTTTTAAGATGAGTGGAAGGTGCGCCAACAAAGGCATTTTATCTTCTAATCCTAAATATTTATAAATTAAAATATGTGCCGGAGCCGATGGCAACCACTCTTCTGCACGCACACAATGAGAAACTTCCATTTCAATATCGTCTACAATATGCGCCAAATGGTAAGTTGGCATGCCATCACTTTTTAATAAAACTTTATCATCTACTTGCGTTGAGTTCACAACCACCCATCCGCGAATGATATCGTGAAAACGAATTTCTTCGTTGCGTGGCACTTTTAGTCGTACTACATGAGGTGTTCCGGCATCCAAAAGTTTTTTTACTTCATCTTCCGAAAGGGTTAATGAGTTGCGCATATTTTGTCGAGTTACGGAATTGTATTGCGGAGCAACCACTTTAGCGGCTTCTAATCGTTTACGCATTGCATCAATCTCTTCCGGAGTATCAAAAGCATAATAGGCATTCCCGCTATCTATCAATCGTTTCGCATATTTTGCATAGATGCCTAATACTTTGCGTTCACTCTGGCGATAAGGGGCAAATTTACCATCGCCAAACCCAACACCCTCGTTAGGTTCGATGCCACACCATTTTAATGCGGCAATGATATATTCTTCAGCACCTTTTACATAGCGGGTTTGATCGGTATCTTCAATACGAAGAATAAAATCTCCTCCGTGTTTTTTTGCATATAAATAACTGAATAATGCTGTACGCACACCACCCATGTGTAAACCCCCTGTTGGACTTGGTGCAAAACGCAATCTTACTCTTTTGTTTTCCATAACCTTTAAAAATGAGGTACAAAGGTAATTTAATTTGAAGATGTACCAATTTGAAAATGAAGAAATGGGTCAATTTGAACTGCGTATTTATTTGATACCTTTGTCATCCCGCATGTGCGGAATCAAATTAAAACATTTCCAAATTTCCAAATTGAGTATGCAATTACTTACACCTCAAAATTTTACCGATTACGAATTAATTGATGTTGGGAATTTCGAAAAGCTCGAACGTTTTGGGCAATATATTACCATTCGTCCGGAGCCACAAGCCGTGTGGGATAAATCATTAAGCAATACAGAGTGGGAAAAACGGGCACATATTAAATTTATGCCTCGTTCCAGTTCATCGGGAGAATGGAAAAAACTCAAGCAAACCATGCCTGATCAATGGCGGATAAGTTATGAGTTAGGAGAGCGGAGAGCGGAGAATAAAAAAGAAGCGAACACTCTTAGTGAAAACTCCCAACTCCTAACTCCCAACTCCCGACTGACTTTCCGTTTAGGATTAACATCCTTTAAACATGTTGGCATTTTTCCAGAACAAGCATCTAATTGGGATTTTATTTATGAAACAATAAAAAAGATGTCAACTCCTCAGCCGAAAGTGTTAAATTTATTCGCGTACACTGGTGGAGCATCATTAGCGGCAAAAGCAGCAGGAGCAGATATTACACATGTTGATTCTATCAAGCAAGTAGTTACTTGGAGTAAAGAAAATATGGAGCTTTCCGGATTAAATAATATTCGTTGGGTGGTGGAAGATGCATTAAAGTTTGTGAAAAGGGAAGAGAAAAGAGGAAATAAATACAACGGAATTATTTTAGATCCTCCTGCATTTGGTCATGGTCCCAATGGAGAAAAGTGGAAACTAGAAGATAATATTAATGAAATGATGCAGTGTGTTTTAAATTTGTTGGACGATAAAGAACATTTCTTAATTCTTAATGCCTATTCGCTTGGCTTTTCAGCACTCATTATTGAAAACATGCTAAAAGCAAAAGCCGGAAAAAATTTGAATGTTGGTGAATTATATTTACAAGCAACGGAAGGAAACAAGCTTCCACTGGGTGTTTTTGGTCGATTTAAGAATTTTTAAATTATTTTTTCTTCACTACCTTTTTAACAGGAACGGTTTTTTTAACAGGAACAACTTTCTTTTTTACTGTTCCGCCAGATACAACTGTATACTTATAATTAAAAGGCAAAAACTTCGTAAACTGTGCTTTTGTTGCATGTGCAGCAACTTCAGTTCCTTTCACTTTATCTACTGTAATAATATTCGCAAGACCTTTTACTTCTTGTATAGAGTTTACTTTGAATTTAAAATACACCACCTTTTTTGTTTTGTACAAAGTGCTAAGCGCCTTTTGTTGCTGAGGTGTTAGTTTTTGTGCGCTTGTTTCATTTGAAAAGAGGAAGACTGCAAATATTAAAACAATAGAGAAATATTTTTTCATAAGAATTAAGTTTTAATAATTTAAGAAAAAGAAAATGCAAAG
>JAYVZC010000273.1:0-3719 GCA_043783695.1 Bacteroidota bacterium | reverse complement strand
TAGAAGATACTGGTGTAAAATAATCAAGAAGCGTGGCAATAAAATAATAAACAAAACTAGTAAGTGCTCTTTTGCCCCTGCCTACCGGCAGGCAGGTTAGTGGTAAAAAATAGTGTTATGAAAATTAAAGAATTTATATTATCCAGTTGGGCAATCAATAATAAAATTAGTGTTTACGTCATCACTCTTTTTATTGTGATTTTTGGAGTAAAAGCATACAATGGTTTGCCGAAAGAAAGTTTCCCCGACATTGTTGTTCCTACTATTTATATTAATACTGTTTATGCAGGAAATACTCCAACCAATATTGAAAATCTGGTAACAAAGCCGATTGAAAAACAATTAAAATCCATATCGGGAGTCAAGAAAATTAATTCTACTTCGCTACAAGATGTTTCAGTAATTACAGTAGAATTTAATACGAATGTTGCTGTTTCTGATGCAAAACAAAAAGTAAAAGATGCGGTCGACAAAGCTCAAACAGATCTTCCAAAAGATCTTACCCGCGAACCCAATGTAATGGAAGTTTCATTTTCGGATTTGCCGATCATGTATATCAACATGGCAGGGAAAATGGATTTGAATAAACTTAAAAAATATGGAGATCTACTGAAAGACAAGATTGAAGGAATGAAAGAAATTACCAAAGTGGTAATGGTTGGTGCACTCGATAGAGAAATTCAAGTGAATGTGGATATGTATAAAATGCAAGCCGCTACAATTACACTGGGGGATATTCAAAGAGCTATTCAATATGAAAACATGAATATTTCGGGAGGACAAGTTCCAATGGACGGGATGAAGAGAAATCTTACAATCAGGGCACAATATAAAACGGTTGATGAAATAAAAAATTTGGTGATCGTTTCACAAACCGGGGCAAAATTATATTTAAAAGATGTAGCTGAAGTTGTTGATTCAAATAAAGAACAAGAAAGCTATGCTCGTTTAGAAGGGAAAAATGTAATTACTTTAAATGTTATAAAACGTTCAGGGGAAAATTTAATCGAAGCTTCCGATAAGATAAATGATCTTATTAAAACGATGCAAACAGAAAATTTTCCTAAAGAATTAAAAATAACTGTTACAGGAGACCAATCTGATCAAACACGTTTAACTCTTCATGATTTAATCAACACCATCATTATCGGATTTATTTTGGTAACATTTATTTTAATGTTTTTTATGGGAGTTACAAATGCTTTGTTTGTTGCAGCTTCAGTTCCTTTGTCGATGTTCATTGCATTTTTATTTATGCCAAGTATCGGATTTACCTTGAACATGATTGTCTTATTTGCCTTTTTATTAGCGCTTGGGATTGTGGTGGACGATGCAATTGTTGTTATTGAAAATACCCATCGACTTTTTGATAATGGAAAAAGGGAAATTAAAATTGCTGCGAAGATGGCTGCCGGAGAAGTATTTTTGCCGGTATTAAGTGGAACACTCACAACGCTTGCTCCTTTTGTTCCCTTAGCTTTTTGGCCCGGCATCATTGGTAAATTCATGTTCTATTTACCTGTAACATTGATTATCACTTTGCTCGCTTCTTTATTTGTAGCATATTTTATCAATCCTGTTTTTGCTGTTGATTTTATGAAGACGCATGAAGAAGAAAAAGAAAAACATGGAAAATTAACAAAGCTTGCGGTTATTCGTTTAATACTTTCTGTAATAGTTGCACTGGTTTGTTATGTTAGCGGACATATTGCAATTGGAAATCTTTCAATATTCTTTTCCTTATTTATGTTATTTCACCGCTTTTGGTTGCATAAAATTATCGAAACATTTCAGACAAAAGTTTGGCCTGCATTTCAAAGAAGTTATACAAAATTATTACTGCGTTTTTTAAAACGCCCATGGACTGCTTTAGTTGGAACACTTATTTTATTTGTATTCTCAATCGGGTTCTTTATAGTAAGAAGCCCTAAAATTGTCTTCTTTCCTTCCGGTGATCCTAATTTTGTTTATGTGTATGTTAAGTTGCCTGTTGGGACTGATCCTGCTACTACAAATACAGTAATGATGACCGTTGAACAAAAAGTAAATGCTGTATTAGGTGATTCAAATAAAATTGTGAAATCAATTATTACAAATGTTACAAAAGGAACAACCGATCCTCAAGATCAAGACCAAAGCGATTATCCAAACAAAGGAAAAATTGCAATTTCTTTTGTTCAGTTTTCTAAAAGACATGGCGAATCAACTTCAAAATATTTAGAGAAACTTCAAAATTTAAAATGGAATATTCCGGGTGCTGACATCACAGTTTCAAAAGAACAGGCCGGACCACCTGTTCCAAAGCCTATTAATATTGAAGTTCGTGGTGATGATTTTGATGAATTAGTAAAAAATGCTAATCGTTTAAAATTATTTATTGATGAGCAAAAAATACCGGGAGTAGTAAATTTAAAATCCGACTTCGAAAATAATAAACCTGAAATTGTTTTTAATATTGACAGAGAACGCGCAAACCGTGAAGGTATTTCTACTGGTATGATTGGTATGGAAATTCGGAATGCAGTTTTTGGTGCAGAAGCAAGTAAGTTCAAAGATGAGAATGATGAATATCCAATTCAATTGAGATATCAATACAATCAACGAAATAATATTGAAGCATTACGAAATTTAAAAATTACTTTCCGTGATATGAATATGGGTGGAATTTTACGAAGTATTCCATTATCTGCTTTTTGCGATATACAATACAGTAACACGTATGGTGGTATAAAACGCAAAATGTTAAAACGAGTGATTACACTTTCATCAAATGTTTCGGAAGGATTTAACGCTTTTGAAGTAGCGCAAAATGTTCAAAATGTTGCAAAAAGATATAAGCAGGAAGGGCATGTAGTTATCGATTTTGCTGGTGAACAAGAGGAGCAGAAAGAAACGGTTGGCTTTCTCGGAAATGCGATGTTGATTTCTTTGGGTTTAATTTTATTGATTCTTGTTACTCAATTTAATTCCATTGGTAAACCATTTATTATTTTGACCGAAATTTTCTTTAGTATAATAGGTGTATTGTTAGGAACAGCAATATTTAAAATGGATATGAGTAGTGTGATGTCGGGAATTGGAATTGTTGCCTTGGCAGGAATTGTGGTTCGAAATGGAATTCTATTGGTAGAGTTTGCTGAAATGGCTCGAACAGACGGAATGAGTTTATGGGAAGCAACAGTTGAAGCAGCACGTACCCGTATGACACCTGTTATCTTAACAGCAACGGCTGCAATTCTTGGATTAATTCCTTTGGCTGTGGGGTTAAATATTGATTTCGAAACATTGCTTTCAAAAGGAAACCCACATCTTTATTTTGGTGGTGATAGTGTTGTGTTTTGGGGTCCTTTAGCATGGACAATGATTTTTGGATTGGGTTTCGCAACATTTTTAACACTGCTTTTGGTTCCTGCAATGTATTTAATTGCAGAACGATTAAAACGTAAATCAGAAATTATATTAAAGCATTTTGGTTTACCTGCATCATTAATGTACATTCCATTTTTAATAATTGTTTGCAGAGGAATTTTAAAACTGCAAAGCAAAAAATTGGATTACGGTAATTTAGATTACTAAAAAATAAAAGCTTCGCCAATTGTGGCGAAGCTTTTATATAATATTTAAAATGGGAGCAGCCTTTTTTTTCAGCTTAGGATTACTTTTTTTGATGAGCATCCCAATCATTACATCCCGTCTTGCAAAGCGAATGGGGCGAAATC
>JAYVZC010000272.1:0-8841 GCA_043783695.1 Bacteroidota bacterium | reverse complement strand
ATCGGAAGAAACATTCTGGAAATCATCTCCCGAAAATTCAAATTATTCAATAACTAAATATGCTGCTGAAAAAGAAGTTTGGAGAGGTGCAGAAGAAGGATTAAATGTGGTAATTGTCAATCCTTCACTAATACTTGGTGGTGGTAACTGGACACAAAGCAGCTCCAACATGTTCACAAAAGGATATAAAGGAATAAAATTTTATACGGAGGGGACCAATGGTTTTATTGATGTTCGTGATGTTTCGGGATTGATGATAAAGTTGATGGATAATGATATTTTCAATCAGCGTTTTTTATTGAATGGAGAAAATGCAGCTTTCAGACATTATTTTGACCTGATTCATGAAGCGTTTGGAAAACCTAAAGCAAGCATAAAGGCCGGAAAATTTTTTATAGGTTTTGCCTGGAGAGTAGAATCACTCAGAGCATTATTAACCGGCTCAGTCCCTTTAATAACAATAGAAACATCTCGTTCTGCAAATCGAAAAATAGGTTTTTCAAACGAAAAAATTCTCAAAACTTTTCCTGATTATAAATTTATTTCTTTGGAACAATCTGTTAAAGATACTTGTGCTCTTTATTTGAAAGATCTAAAGAAGTATGCTTAACAGGTAAACACCATCCCATACTACCACAAGGGATTTCCTCATTAGGAAAAGTCTTTATCAACAGGGAGATGCCGCACCTCGATAGTGTCTGCTTCAACGCAGAATGCTCAGTGTGACGGACTAGTGTGACAGTTGCGATGGTGTTTTTTGATTGTAATACCATCTGCCATTATGAATTAGTCCGATAGCTCGTGGTATAATACCGAAAGCATATATGTAACCGGCCGGCAGGCAGTCCATTCCCACACCCCGCATGAGCGGGATAGGCGTGCCGGATGACTAAACATCTATTGCCTGCCGGCAGGCAGGCATCGGTATTAACCATTGTAAATTACAAAATGTCCTTTGGACTCCTATTTTATAATAACAATTGGTATATGAGTAGTGATTAAAACAGAAGTTCTATTCTTCTTTCTAATGAATGATCAGATTTAATTTTTTCAAATCCTTTATATTTTTTTGATGCTTCCAATGCTTTTTTCAAGTCGAAAGAGTTTTGTATTTGAGAGAATGCAATTCCTTTTTGCATAAACATTTTCGCTAAATATTCTTGCTCTGTTTGTCCGGGTGTAGGGACAAAAATGGCTTTTTTACCAATACACGCCAAATCCATAATGCTTGAATAACCGCTTCTGCAAAGGACAATATCCGAATTTTGAATCGCATTTTGCATCTCATCGGATCTCAAATGCGAAATAATTTTTATACTTTTAATTGTCTCTATTTTTTGTTTCTCTTCTGTTTTTCCTGAAATAACCAATGCTTTTAAGTCGGTTTGTTTTAATTGCTCTAAAACCAATTTTTCAAAAATACTTCGTTGTGGTTCCGGGCCGGATAGGATTGCCACCACATTTGTCATTTCGAGCGAAGCGGAGAAATCTTTTTTATCTGCTACCGAATTGACTTTCGTAAATCTCGACAAAGCCCCGACAAAAAATGAATTTTTAGATAGTTCATACTTATGTGCTAAATCACCTGATAAATTAGCAGAATCAGCAACATCAGGAATCCAACATTCATCATAATTATCGATATATTGTAAAACTTTTTTATGTAAAATATTTTCTCCAATAGGAGCTTTTATCATTAACTGATGTGTAATAAAAATACTTTTTACTTTTTTATTCCAGCAGCCATATCGGTTATCAGAAATAACAATATCAATTTTGTTTTCATCAATTATTTTTTCCAAAGCTTCATGCTCTTCCTTTATTCCGATTACAATTTTTGGAATTGAGAGCAACATCTTCATCTTCATTGAACCGGATCTTGGATATTTAATATTGTAGCCTTTAAACTGAATGAATTTAAGTTGAGGGAATTCCTGTTTTAATAGAGCAAGCGGTCCGGCAGCAGCAGCAACAAATACTTCAGCATTCTTCTTTAACAATAAACGAATAATAGGAATGCAGCGGGTAGCATGTCCTAATCCCCAATCTAGGGGACAAATTAATATTCGTTTTTGTTTTTGCATTAATGCTTATTTTTGTAAAATATTGGTTAAAGTTAATTAATTTTTTCTCTGCGAACTTTGGACTTATTTATGTTTGGAGTTTATCCCGCCAAATGCGGAACGGTTAAAATTTATGAGATATTTATGGCTAAAAGAAAATTAAAAAAATTTGCAGAAGTATCATCTTTTGAGAATTGTTTTTTCTTGTCGTTTGAACAGGCTAGGGAAAAGGGTTTGCCATTAAAAGGAAAATGGCATAAAGATTATTTTAAAAACGACAACCCAATTATCTTGGAATTAGGATGTGGGAAAGGTGAATACACTGTTGGTTTAGCAAAACGGTTTCCGAATAAAAATTTCATCGGAGTAGATATAAAAGGAAATCGTATTTGGACGGGTGCAAAATCTGCCATTGAAAATAAAATGAACAATGTTGCATTTGTCAGAACTCGTATCGATTTTATTGATGCATGTTTTTCGAAAAATGAAGTAGATGAGATCTGGATCACTTTTCCAGATCCACAACCTCAGAAAACCCGTACACGCAATAGGTTGACAAATATGATGTTTATTACACGTTATCAAAAAATATTAAAAAAAGATGGGGTGATTAATCTGAAAACAGATAACGAACCATTTTATGATTATACAAGAGAAGTGGTTGCGGAAAATAAATTTGAAGTATTGGATTCTACTAATGATCTGTATGGCGATACTAAAGAACGAGACGCAGCATTAAAATCAATTAAAACGTATTACGAAAAATTGTTTTCTGATAAAGGATTTAGGATTTGTTATTTAAAATTTAAAGTATAATCCTTCGACTACCTGCCTGCCGGCAGGCATGGTGCTCAGGGTGATGGCTCGATAACACTTGTTACAAATATCAGTCTGAGTGGATTCGACTCCGCTCACCATAAATTCAGTCGAAGACTTGATTATTATTTAATAAAATGATTATGAATCTAGAAAAGCACGAAGATTTTTTTCAAATGGTATTTCAGGTTGTAAGGCTTATTCCAAAAGGGCGAGTAACCAGTTACGGAGCGATTGCCAAATATCTAGGAACTGCTCGTTCCTCAAGAATGGTTGGTTGGGCAATGAATGCGACTCATTCTCAAAAAAAATCTGTTCCTGCCCACAGAGTAGTCAATAGAAATGGAGAATTAACAGGGAAGCATCATTTTGAAACGCCTTTTTTAATGGCTGAATTGCTAGAGAAAGAAGGCGTAAAAGTAGTAAAAGACAAGATTAAGAACTTCGATAAACACTACTGGGAACCAATGAAGGAACTTGAGCTTTAATGCCATCTGCCATTATGAATTAGTCCCATAGCTCGTGGTATAAGTGCTAGAGTAAGAGTTATACCGAATCGGTATCTGGTAGTCATCCCGCACGTGTGGAATCACACTGAACATTCTGCGTTGAAGCAGACACTATCGAAGTGTGTATGTCGTATTTCTAATTATATTCTTAAATAATAACAATGTCTTAAATCTCCATATCTTTGTGAAAAATTTCTGCCATGAAAGCGAAAACATCCAAAGAATCTTTAACCATACAAACACAAATAGTATTGCCAAACGATACCAATACATTGGGAAATTTGTTTGGAGGACAATTATTGCAGTGGATGGATATTGTGGCATCAATTGCTGCACATCGTCATTGTAAACGTGTGGTTGTTACCGCTTCGGTAAACAATGTTTCGTTTAATATGCCAATTAATCATGCTAGTTTAGTAACGCTTGAGGCAAAAGTTTCTCGTGCTTTTAATTCATCTATGGAAGTGTTTATTGATGTTTGGGTAGAAGATCATGTTACTGGAGCAAAAGTGAAATGTAACGAAGCCATTTATACGTTTGTGGCGGTTGATCAAAATGGCTCTCCTTTGCCCGTTCCTGCTGTTATTCCTGAAACGGATGAAGAAAAAACTCGTTACGAAGGTGCTTTGCGCAGAAAACAATTGAGTTTGATATTGGCAGGTAAAATGAAGCCGAGTGAAGCTAGTGAATTGAAAGCTTTGTTTGCTTAAAAAGCATTCTCATCAATCTCCATCATACATTTAAAATGACCTTTCGGACATTTGTCATATCCTATTTTTGAACAAGGTCTGCATGAAAGACCTTTTACTTCTACCATTTTTGATTTGGAATCGGGTAAGTAGGGAGTGAATCCGAAACTTGGAACAGTATTTCCCCAAACAGAAATAATTTCTTTTTTGAAAGCGGCTGCAATGTGCATCAATCCTGTATCGTGTGTGATAATTTTTGATGCTTGCTTAACTAAAGATGCCGATTGATTCAAATTGTATTTTCCGCAGGCATTGTAGATATTGCTTCCTACAGCTTTTTCTATTGCTTCTGCTCTTGCAACATCTTCTTTTCCTCCTAATAAAATAATAGGCTTATTTATTTTTTTACAAATGGAAATTATTTTTTCTAATGGTAATTGTTTTGTGAAATGTTTTGCTCCAACTACAAAACCAATATATTCCCGCCCGAACGACTGTTCAGTCGGGCTGGCTTTTTGATGCAATAGTGGAAAAGAAGAAACATTCACCTCATCTTTTTCAGGAATAAAATAATCCAATCCTTTGTTGTCATTTTTTATTCCTAATTGTGCAACCGTATCCATGTACCGATCTACTATATGTCCTTTTGGCATATTATCGATTTTAAAATTAACTAACAACCATTTTTTAAAATTTAATTTTTTAAATGCAGAGGAAGATTTGCCCAACGAAATTTTTGTTTGCATAGAACGAATGTTGTTGTGCAAATCGACAATAAAATCAAAATTTTCTTTTTGTAATTCAGCAATCACTTCTTTCACATCTTTATCGATGGTGTGAATTTTTGTAAGGTGCGGATTGTTCTCTAAAATACTTTTGAAGGAGTTTTTTGTAAGATAATGAATCTCAATTTCCGGCTTCTGCTCTTTGATACAGCGTATCACAGGCGTTGTTAAAACAATGTCGCCAATAGAACTAAAACGGATGATTAGAATTTTTTTCAATACCCCTCCCAACCTCCCCAAAGGGGAGTTAAATTGTTATACTAAATTTAATAGTTTGCAACATTAGTTTTCTATTGTCCAAATTGCACCATCTTTTGTATCCTTGATGGTGATTTTTAGTTTCTTTAATTCATCGCGTAATTTATCGGATGCAGCAAAATCTTTTTTTGCTTTTACATCTTTACGAATATCCAAAATTACTTCCATTACTCCTTGTAATGCTTTATCTAAACATGAATTAGAGCTTTCTGCTTTCAATCCCAATATATCAAAAACAAAACAGTGCATTATTTTTTTCAGCAATTTTAAATCGTCAGCAGTAATGGTTTCTTTCTCATCGTTCACAGAATTTATAATTCGAGAGCCTTCAAATAAATTTGCAATTAAAATTGGAGAGTTAAAATCATCATTCATTGCATCAAAACAATTTTTCTCTAATTCTTTAATATTAGATGTAGAAGTAGCCGATGTTTTTAAATTTTCCAATGTTTTTACCGAAGTCATTAAACGAGCATATCCTTTTTCAGATGCTTGTAAGGCTTCGTTAGAAAAATCGAGTGTGCTTCTGTAATGTGTTTGCATCATAAAAAAGCGAACAGCCATCGGACTATAACCTTTTTCTAAAAGAGGATGATTCCCAGTAAATAATTCGCCAGGTAAAAAACCATTTCCTGCTGATTTAGACATACGAACTCCATTCACTGTTAACATATTGGTATGCATCCAATAATTCACCGGTGATTTATGATTACATGCTTGTGATTGGGCAATTTCATTGGTGTGATGCGTTGCTTGTAAATCCATTCCGCCTCCGTGAATGTCAAACGTTTCACCTAAATATTTACTACTCATTGCGGAACATTCAATATGCCAACCCGGAAATCCCCAGCCCCAAGGTGATGGCCATTTCATTAATGTTTCAGGGTTTGCTACTATCCACAAAGCAAAATCTAATCTTCCTTTTTTCTCATCTTGTCCACTTAACTCCCGTGTTCCCTCCAATAATTCTTCTAGCTTACGATTGGTTAATTGTCCGTATGAAAATTCTTTGTTATATTTTTCTACATCAAAATAAACGGTTCCGTTTTTTACGTATGCATATCCTTT
This sequence comes from Bacteroidota bacterium, assembly GCA_043783695.1. Classification (GTDB taxonomy): domain Bacteria; phylum Bacteroidota; class Bacteroidia; order 2-12-FULL-35-15; family 2-12-FULL-35-15; genus 2-12-FULL-35-15. The sequence goes on along the minus strand of JAYVZC010000272.1, from coordinate 2,653 downwards.
TTCTATGATTACTTTAATCATTTCAATTTGCTCACAAAGATGTCCGGTTGCAGTTGGTTCAATATTAGGAGGAAGTGCATTAAATGCATGCATTACTTTGTGAAAACCTAGTGTGTATTTCTGAACAATCTCCATTGGTTCCAATTGTTCAATCTTTGCTTTTTTTGCAAACTTATCATCGCCTTCATCCCTATCACCTTCTAAATGTCCTGCATCCGTGATGTTACGGACATAACGAACCTTAAATCCTAAATAAAGTAAGTAGCGATAAATCAAATCGAATGACATAAATGTACGGCAGTTTCCTAAATGCACATCACTATAAACGGTTGGACCACAAACATACAAGCCAACCATTCCTGGAGTAATTGGTGTAAATTTTTCTTTGGTACGAGAAAGTGTATTGTATATTATAAGTTGATTCTGCATATTTTATTTCTTCTGCTTACTTAATGTGTGATACTGGTTTTATAATTAGCCGTCCTTGCTCAAATAAAAAACAGACATTGCCTGTTGCATAAATAAAAAAGGACTTATGAAATTTTCATAAGTCCAAAGGTATTAAGTTTTTTTACAAAAAGTTAAGGTTCTTCAATTACGCTATCACCAACATATTTACCGTCTTTGTAAACAGCGATTCTAGTTAAGATTCCGTCAGAGTTGTAGAAGTATACTTTTCCATCGATTAAGCGATTTTTGCTGAAAATTCCATCTTTAGAAACTTGCTTATTTGTATTGTATAATTTCCAATAACCTTCACCGTTAAACACTTTACCCATATTATCTTTCTCTTTTTTATCGGGAATTACAGGAGGTGCTTCTAGTTTTACTTCCGTTTCTGTTTTAACTATAGGTTGCTTAGGTTCGTATGTTTTAATAGAAGCAACATCGAGTGTTCCTCCATTAAAATTTTTCACAGACTTTACATCTCCATTTTCATAATATTCGGTAAGAGGGCCAGCTTCTTTTCCTTCTGCCCAATTTCCTTCAATCATAACTTTACCATTTGGATGAAAATATTGTTGAGTTCCTTCACGTTTTCCTGTAGCACCAAATTTAAAGGCTTGTTGCACCTGACCGTTATCGTAGTATAATTTGTAGTCTCCAACCCAACGATTGTTTTTCCACATACCTTCTTCTTTTATCTTCCCATTATCATTATACATTTTAGCATATCCGTTAGGGCGGTTATTTTCGTATGTAATAACGCTTTTTACATTTTTGTTACAATAGTATTCTTTCCAAATACCTGTTTTTTTACTGTCAAGAAATTTTCCTTCTTCAACTTTTTGGTCGTCAGTAAAACATTCTTTATGCAAATCTTTATTTAGAATAATCCACTTACCTTGTTTTTTACCATTTAAATCAGTAAAATTAGTTGTGTCTTTGATTCCAACTGACGACTGTGCAATAACAATCTTACAAGCAACGAAGAGTAATATGAGGAAAGCCTTTTTCATTCTATTTGGAGTATCGTTTGAAATTCTATGTTAAAATTAAAACAAATTTTTTATACTTTAATCACTTTTTAGACCAACTAAAAATTTTCTTCGACCGATTTCATCACACAATTTCCAACAGCCTATGCATTTCTACGCTAAGACTACCTTAAAGTTACAATTTAAAAATTATTTTTTTAAGTTTTTTAGCATATCGTTAGTCATGTCTATTAAATCGTATTCGGGTTTCCATCCCCAATCTTTTTCTGCTTCACTGGAATCAATGCTTTTAGGCCAACTGTCTGCAATTTGTTGACGTGAATCCGGCTTGTAAGAAATACTGAAATTTGGAATGTGTTTTTTGATTTCTAGTGCAATCTCCTTAGGAGAAAAACTAAAGCCCGATAAATTATAGCTGGATCGTATTTTAACCTTTTGAAAATCAGCTTGCATGATGCCTATTGTTGCTTTTATAGCATCTGGCATATACATCATCGGTAAAGTGGTATTTTCTGATAAAAAACATTCGTAACTACCTGATTTTAAGGCTTCATGAAAAATATGAACGGCATAATCCGTTGTTCCTCCGCCCGGTGCCGATTTCCATCCTATCAGACCCGGATATCTTAAACTTCTTACATCTACACCATATTTATTAAAATAATATTCGCACCAACGTTCTCCCGCTTGTTTGCTTATCCCGTAAACGGTGCTGGGCTCCATAATAGTGTATTGTGGTGTATTTATACTGAGTGTATTCGGACCAAAAACGGCTATGGAACTTGGCCAATATACTTTTTGGATGATTTTTTCTTTTGCTAAATCAAGGACATTGAATAATCCTTGCATATTGAGATCCCAAGCAAATTTTGGCATTTTTTCGGCTGTAGCTGATAAAAGAGCTGCTAATAAATAAACTTGATTAATTTTGTGACGCTTTACTATTTCCAAAAGACCTTGAGCATTCATTACATCTACTACCTCAAAGGGTCCTTCTTTGGCTTGGTCGGATACTTTAACATCGGAAGCCACCACATTGTCGATACCATATATATCTCTGAGGTTTTGAACAAGTTCCGTCCCTATTTGTCCGGATGAACCAATTACTAATATTTTTTCACTCTTTCCCATTCTTTAATTTTGAAAGGCTAAATATCCTTAATTAATTTCAAAATCAAAATAAATTTAGAACTAAATATCAGCATACAATTGTG
>JAYVZC010000271.1:0-3740 GCA_043783695.1 Bacteroidota bacterium | reverse complement strand
TATTCTTTACTCACTTTTAGATCAGGTGAGTTGCGGGAGTTCAGTGTGAGAATTAATTGTCCGTCTTCATTCACCATCATAAAGTCTGCAATCACTTGCTGTTGGCTTTTTTGCCCGTCCGCCATGGAATTTCCAGGACGAGGATTTAACTTTAATATTTCTTGAATGACTTCTTTTAATGTTTCATCATCAATCTCCAGTTTTTTCGAAATTTTATCGTAGTGTTTTTTCGAAAATTCATCCATTTGTTTTTCTACTACTTCGGTAGCGAGTTCAACAATCATGTTTTGAACTTCAATTTTTCTTAACTGAATAAGTAAACATTCCTGTAAGTCGCGAGCGCCAACTCCTGCAGGGTCAAAATCCTGAATTATTTTTAAAAGTTCGTTGAGTTCTGCTTCGGTGGTAATAATGTTCTGGGAAAATGCAATATCATCAACAATGGAAGATAAATCTCTTCTTAAATAACCATCATCATCTAAATTCCCAATTAAGTGTAAAGCAATTTGATATTTGCGATCGTCTAGATCTTTCATTCCCAGCTGACTGTCCAACATATCTTGAAAGGAAACGCCTACGGAAAATGGAATATCTTTACGTTCTTCATCAGGACTTGTATTATTAACTTTTAGTTTATAGGAAGCACCTTCATCATCATCTATATAATCGCTGAGATTAAAATCTTCTCTTGCATTTTCTTCATCCTTGGTAGTTTCTTCAAATTCCTCATCGTTATCAAATTCATCTTTTGGTTCATCATCTGTATCCACACCTTCTTCAAGTGCCGGATTGATTTCCATTTCTTCTTTGATACGTTGTTCTAAAGCTATAGTAGGCAACTGCAACAATTTCATCAATTGAATTTGCTGCGGGGATAATTTCTGAAGTAATTTCTGCGACTGTATCTGCCTTAACATAATCTTTCTGCCTTTGTACAAAAGTAACAATAATTTAGCCAAAAAATAAGCTCGAAATGATGTTCATTTGGAGCTTATTAGAGAGATTTGATATGTTTTTACTACTTCTGAACGACCATTCGCTGCTTAGTGGACAAAGACATAAGAATGGGTTGAAAGTAGGTAATCGAGGTGGAAAACAAAAACCCTCTATAATTAGAAATATAGAGGGTTTTTCTTTTACTGTAAAATTGAAAAGCTTAAAATTCAGCTGTTTTTGGTGCTCTCGGAAATGCAATCACATCACGAATGTTTGTCATCCCGGTTACAAATAAAACCAAGCGTTCAAAACCCAATCCAAATCCGGCATGTGGAGCTGTTCCAAATCTTCGTGTGTCCAAATACCAATATAATTCATCTGCAGGAATATTCATTTCGGACATTCGTTTTTCCAATTTTTCTAATCGTTCTTCACGTTGTGAACCACCTATTATTTCTCCAATTCCAGGGAATAGAATGTCCATTGCAGCAACGGTTTTTCCATCATCATTTTGGCGCATATAAAATGATTTAATGTCTTTCGGATAATCAGTTAGGATAACAGGTTTTTTAAAATGTTTTTCCACTAAAAAACGTTCGTGTTCACTTTGTAAATCGGCACCCCAATTTTCAATCAGGTATTTGAATTTTTTCTTTTTATTGGGAGTTGAATTTTTTAAAATTTCAATCGCTTCAGTATAAGTTAATCGTTCAAAATTATTATCCATACAGAAATTTAATTTGGAAATTAAATCTAATTCAGAACGTTCGTCTTGTGGTTTTTGTTTTTCTTCTTCGAGTAATCGGTTTTTTAGAAATTCAATTTCATCTGAACAAGTTGCTAAAGCATGTTTAATTAGATACTTTAATAATTCTTCTGCCAATTGCATATTATCTTTTAAATCGTAAAAAGCCATTTCGGGTTCAATCATCCAAAATTCTGCAAGGTGTCTTGTTGTGTTTGAATTTTCTGCACGAAATGTTGGACCGAATGTATAAATATCGCCAAAGGCCATTGCAGCAAGCTCTCCCTCTAATTGTCCGCTCACCGTTAAGTTGGTGGATTTTCCAAAAAAATCTTGTTTGAAATCTACTTTTCCATCTTCGCTTCGAGGTGGATTATCAAAATCTAAAGTTGTTACTCGAAACATTTCTCCGGCACCTTCTGCATCAGAAGCTGTAATAATTGGAGTATGCATGTATACAAATCCTCGTTCATTAAAAAATTGATGAATTGCAAAAGCTAAAGCGTGGCGAACTTTAAAAACGGCATTAAAAGTGTTTGTTCTAAAACGTAAATGAGCAATTTCTCTTAAAAATTCAAGACTGTGTTTTTTTGGTTGAAGTGGAAATTTTTCTGCATCACTATCACCTAATATTTCAAGTTGTTTTACTTTGAGTTCTACTTTTTGTCCTTTTCCTTGTGATTCAATTAATTCGCCAACAACGCAAACTGCCGCTCCTGTTGTTAAACGTTTTAATAAAGCCTCATCAGTATTTTCAAAATCAACAACAGCTTGTATATTATTAATTGTTGAACCATCATTAATTGCTATAAATCGGTCGTTACGAAATGTACGCACCCAGCCTTTAACTGTTACTTCTGTTCCATAAGCTGTTGAGTCTAACAGCTCTTTCACTTTTGTTCTTTGCATAATTTCAAAATTATATTGGGTGCAAATTTATTAAAATAAGGGGAACATTTTCACTTATAAATACAACGGGAACATTTTTGTATATTAATGTTTCCAGTTTTGTATTTGATTATAAGTAAGTTAACGGCTTAATAAGAAAATATCAAACAGGAAACTATGGAAATAAAAAATGTTTCCATAGTTTTGTCGCGGATTTAACAAAAACAAAAAAATGGAAACAAAAGACAGAATATTGCAGGGTGCCGAAGAGCTGTTCTTTAAATATGGGATAAAGAGTGTTACCATGGATGACATTGCCAAACATTTAGCCATCTCTAAGAAAACCATTTATCAATTTTATAGCGACAAAAACGAATTGGTTGAAATGCTGATGACCGTTAAATTAAAAGAAGATGAATGTGAGTTCAAGCAAATTCAAGGCGAATCAGAAAATGTAATTGAAGAAGTGTTTAATATGATGAAACATATGGGGATAATGTTTGCGAAAATTAATCCCACTATTTTTTATGATCTTCAAAAATATCATCCTAATGCCTGGAAAAAATTTAAAATGTTTAAACATGAGTGCATGGCAAAAATGGTTGAAGAGTCAATTGAAAGGGGAATAAAAGAAGGATTGGTACGTTCGGATCTGAATTCAAAAATTTTGGCTCGATTGCGCATAGAGGAAGTAGAAATGGGTCTCAACTCAGATATTTTTCCGCTTGATAAATTTAAAATTGTGGATGTACAGGTTACAATGATTGATCATTTTCTTCATGGGATTTGCACACTCAAAGGACATAAAATGATTAATAAATACAAACAAATTATTGAAGAGGAATAGCCCCTATCAATTTTATTGTCATTCTGAGCGTGGTCGAAGGAAGGGTAGGAGATTATAAAGAATAAAAAATTTAAACATGAAAAAATCAATAATAGTATTAGGAGCAGGATTGTTTTTTCTTAACTCTTTCGCTCAAACAACCGACAGTGCTTCTTTTTCTTTTTCGATAAAGCAAGCAGTTGACTATGCATTGCAAAATCAAAAAGATGTAAAAAATGCGATGATTGATGAGCAGCTTGCCCAGAAAAAAGTAAATGAAATTGCCGGAATGGGGCTTCCGCAAATAAATGCAAGTTTTGATTTGAGAGAATTTTTAGAAATTCC
>JAYVZC010000270.1:0-3747 GCA_043783695.1 Bacteroidota bacterium | reverse complement strand
TTAAACATTTAGAGTCTAATGTTAAAAAAATGTATTCTTATTAGCCGATTTAAAGGACTAAGAGACATCTATACAAAAAAATGTTGCGATTGATTTTAAAAAACATAACTGAGTTTACAAGTATAGGAGCTATATAAATTAATGCACTTAAAAATAAAACAAAACTATAGTAGTTGATTTTTGAAATAGATTTAATGTGCAGATGTAATAATTTTATATGCAAAAAATATAATAGAAATTACTAGTGTAATCCAAAAGGTCGTAAGGTGGATGTCTGTTATGTCTCTTGGATAAATTTTATTAATAATCTTTTTCATTTATTTAATTCTTTATAAATTTTATTTGCTGTAAATAATTTTTACTTGATATTAAAAGAATGTAGATTCCTTTAGGAAAACTATTCAGATTAACGCTCAAATTATTTTCTAAAATTTCATTTTCCATATACAATGTCTGACCCACACTATTCACAATTTTCAGATCAAATGCAGTATTCATGTCATTTCTAAATTCAATGAATAATTTTTCATTTGCAGGGTTTGGATAAATATTTTTCACTAAGTTTTCTTTGATTGTAACAGAAACAAGATTTGAATAGCTTTGTTTTCCATCATAATCTGTTTGTTTTAATCTATAATAAGAAGTTGCTTCTAATGGAGAACTATCAGTAGTAGAATAATAATTAAGTTGGGTACTGTTCCCTGCACCGTCTAATGTTATGACATTTTGGAATTGAACCCCATCTTTACTTCGCTCAACAGTAAAAAAATCGTTATTGGTTTCGGTAGCAGTTTGCCAGATCAGATCAACTGCATTTTTGCCATTGTAATTGGCTGTAAAATTTAATAATTCTATTGGCAATACCGTCAAACAGTCAACAAAAACAAAATTGGTCTGATTATATGCTCGTCCTCTTGAAGTAGAAGCAGAAAATGCGGTGCCTGTCATATCATCTGCTGTATAGCGAAAAGCATAAATGCGATAATAGTAACAGCTACCAGCAACTACCGTGCTGTCAGTATAAGTTGTGGTTCCGGATGAATTAATTTCAGCAATAATTGTTGCACTTCCTAATGTTCCACCAACACTATAACTTGTCCCATCAACAGGTGCTGTAAACGTATTGCTTGTATTGCGCAGAATCATATATCCAATAGTATTATCGGAAGGATTGGGATCTGTTGCAGCTGTCCAGGTATATGTAATATTTCCGGGAATACTTATTGTTGGTGTAATTGATTGTGAAGCAATCAGAGGTTCCCGTAAACCATCAATAAATGTGGTATTTCCTGTTGTACTTGCTCCACAGGTGTTCGGCAAACCAAATGTTAATGTTGTATTATTCTTTGAAGTAAATGCATTTCCCGTTGCTGGGCCATTATAATCAGTTATTGTTGCACCGGGACAAACATATATTGCATCGCCTGAGCTTGCAGAATTAGCATGATTTAGCTTAGGGGTCGACATTGCAGTCCAGTTAGCGCCTGCAGTTGTTGAATGCCCAAGTGCATGAATATGAGATGCGCTTGCATCACGCAACTCTATTATATCTCCAGCACCCGCATAATCCAAGGTATTGCCGCCCCATGTAGGAGAACTTCCAAAACTCCCTCCTGTAAAATAAGTAGTGTTTGTTGCATCCAGCTCTATGTAACCATCTGCTTTGATCACATCAATTGGATGAACAACCAAACCTGATGTAATGGGTCTATTCCATATTACAATTATGGTTCCTGATCTCATGTTATTCCAAAAAGAAATATTATTAAATGTTACAGCGGTTTGCCAGGCTGTTTGTGAACTATTATTGTCTCTTACTGTCCAATTTCGCATATCCGTATTGTCTGTAACAACAATTAATTCCATCCATTCGTCACGAGGGTCGACAGCATTAAAATATTCATTGACAACTACTTTTTGAGCTTTCACTGGTTGCACAAAACAAATAATCATCAATACGATTACATTGAGCAATGTTTTAGAGATTTTCATTTTACATATTTTTAAAATACATAAGAATGTATTTGGAGTTTCAAAAATCAAAATGATAAAGCGGTTTTAGATTATTCTTCGAATAAAGAAATCTTGTAGGATATTCACTTGTATCAGAAAATAATTTGCGACTATTTTCTGATACAAATTTATATTTCTAAGATTATTTAATAGTTATTCAAATTCTAATAAATCATCATTTTGTTTACCTTGTTAGTAAAACGAAGCCTGTTTTATTGTAAACTTTATTGTCCAATCCCGTAGCTTTGATGATATAATAATACGTTCCATCAGTCGCCTTTACGCCCGCTTCCGTTCGTCCATCCCAGCCTATTGTAACTGACGGCAAATCAATCATTTTGAGACCCCATCTATCATAAATAATGCAATCGAACTCTTTTATACCACTACTTGTAACTATAAACAAATCATTGTTTCCATCATTGTTTGGAGTAAATACGTTAGGTATAATTAGGATAGAGGGATCTTCTAAAACTATGATTTGAATTGTATATGTATTTGTACAGCCATTTGCATTTGTCACCGTAAGTGTTACATTATACACACCAGGATTCTGAAAAGTATTTGAAGGAGAAAAAGAATTGCTTGAATTACCATCACCAAAAGACCAAGAATAAGTTGTTGCTGATGAAGAACTTCCATTAGTAAAATTAACAGTAAGCGGACCGCTTCCTGAAATCGTGTCACCAGTAAAAAATGCCGTTACACTTTCTGTTATAATATTTACAGAAGCAGTATCTGCACCACAGGAATTGTTAACTACCACATAATACGTTCCTGAATTTGTAACATTAATTGAATTTCCCGTTGCACCTGTTGACCATAAATATGATGCTGCCCCTGATGCATTTAATGTAACATTGTCTCCCAGACAAATTGTTGTAGTCCCGTTTGGAGTAATGCTTGCAGTTGGAAGACTAATTGTTGTTACAGTTATTGTTGCAGTGTCTGTACCACAACTATTTGTAGCAGAAAGTGTATATGTTCCCGCTGTACTTGCCGTAACAGAACCTGTTGAAACACCCATTGGCTGCCACAAATAACTTGTTCCACCGGAACCGTTCAATATAACGGAGCTTCCGGCACAAATTACTGTTGAACCTGAAGGTGTAATCAATGCATTAGGTAATGGCAGAATTGAAATGTTTATGGTATCGTTAGCTGTACCACAACTGCTGGATGAGGTTACTATATAACTTCCTGCTGTTGAAACAGAAATAGTATCATTTGTTGAGCCTCCTGTCCAAACATAACTTCCACTGCCTGTTGCCCATAATAACAAACTGCTTCCTGCACAAATGCTAGTAGAGCCGATTGTATTAATTGCAACAGATGGCACTGAATTTACAATAACAGTTTGGGAAGCAGATGCGGAACCACAACCATTAGTTGCTGTAACAGTGTATGTTCCGGCTGCTAAAACATTTATTGCAGGTAAGGTTGACCCCGTGCTCCATAAATAAGTTGTTCCACCAGAAGCCGTAAGTGTTACAGAATCGCCCGGACAAATTGTTGTACTTCCACTTGCCGTTATAGCAGGAGATGGAAGTGGGCTATTATTAATTGTTACAGAACTGCTTACGCTTCCGCATGAATTACTTGATGCAACAGAATAAGTTCCCCCAGTTGTAACTATTATAGAATCATTTGTTGAGCCTGTTGACCATAAATAACTTCCTGTTCCTGTAGCCCATAAAATAAGTGAGCTTCCTACACATAAATTTGTTGTACCGC
>JAYVZC010000269.1:0-3763 GCA_043783695.1 Bacteroidota bacterium | reverse complement strand
ATACAGGGGCAACTAAAACTTTCACATTAAGCATTTCAATGTCCATAACTAAATCGCTATTAGGCGGAATTAATGGTGGATAGCCTTTTTCACCCAATGCCAATGCAGAAGGAATAATTAATTTAGCTTTTTCACCGGCACGTAACAATGCAATACCTTCGTCCCATCCTGGCATCAATTGTTTTTGTCCAACTTTAATATTTAAAGGTTGATTCCGTTCAAAGGAATTGTCAAAAGATTTACCATCAAGTAAATATCCTGAATAATGAAATTCAGCCATTGTACCAACTACCGCTTTTTCTCCTGTTTTGTTTTCTTTAATAATGATGTATTTTAAACCACTTGCAGTTTTAAGAGTATCTTTGCCTTTTACGTCATAAGGACGAATTCCTTCAACCACATCGAGTAATTCAACATCAAAAATAAGTGTTGAGTTAGCTGGAATTTTTCCGGTAGCATTAGCTCCGTAACCCAATTCAGGTCCGAATTTTATAGTTGCCTTATCGCCAACTTGCAACAATAAAAATGCTTCATCCCAGCCTTTAATTACTTTACCGGCACCCAATTTAAAATCGAAAGGTTGTCCACGTTTAACGGATGAATCAAATACGGTATCGTTGGTAAGTTTCCCTGTATAATGAACAACTACCTTATCTCCATTTTGCGGTTTTTTTCCGTTTCCTTTTGAAGTAATAGTATATTCTAATCCAGATGCTGTTTTCACTGTTTTTTGTTTTTTAACAATTACACTTTGAGTTTTAGATTTTCCTTTTTCTTGTGCGCTAACGGCTATAGTAGCGAAAGCTAAAAGAATGGTTGCAATATTTTTCATGTGAATAGATAATTTATTTTTTATTGTCATCTGGAATACATCACGCATTAAATTTTTATTTTTTTGCGCATAACTATTTCATCTCTAAATATTATTAAATACTATTTAATTTACTTTTTGTCCTTGAATTACTTTTCCTTGAGGTGCGGCAGGAGGAGCCGGGCTGATTGCAACTAATTCCACATCAAAAACCAATGGAGAAAATGGAGGAATTGGTCCACCACCTTGAGCTCCGTAAGCAATTGTAGAAGGAATAATTAATTGTCCTTTTGCTCCAATGCTCATCAACAGAATGCCTTCATCCCAACCCGGAATCACTTGTCCTTGACCTAAAGGGAATTCAATTGGTTCATACGGTCTGCGTTCATCGTAAGTGCCAGAGGCTTTTGCAGTAGCTTCATCGCTGGTGTCAAAAACTTTTCCGTCCATAGTACGACCAGTATAATTTACTTTTACAAGTTCTCCTGCTTTTGGTTTTTTGCCATTCCCCTTTTTGCTTTCGATATAATACAATCCGCTAGCTGTGGGTTTTGCTGTAACTTTATTGTCGGCTAAATATTTAGCAAAAATTTTAGGTTCTTCATTTTGACGCATGGCCATCATTGCTTTTTGCTCTTCCATTTTTTTAGTGCGTTCAGTCTCAGCTTCAGCTTTTGTAGTAATTTTTGTAAGCTTAGCATTGAATGTTAACATACTTCCTTTTTCTATGTATGGAGGAAGATGTGGTGCTTTAAATGTTGTTAAATAAACCGAATCTGCACTAATGATAAAACTAGCACTATCACCAACACCCATCATAAATAATGCTTCTTCGAAACTTCCTTTAAAAGTAGATTTTTGTAAAGCAAATTCGATGTAATCCAAGCCACTTGGGTTTCCAACCTTGGAATCAAATAAAACAGAATCTTTACTGTTTTTATAAGACATTACTAAACGTACCATATCACCTTCTTGAGGTTTTACCGCTTTTTCGTCTTGAGTAAAAAACTGATAATACAATCCATTTTCAGTTGAATCGTAACCCGGATAGGGAGAATTTTTACAGGATGCGAATGTTACAACAACACCCACAGTAACTGCTACCATTGATTTTGTAAAAGAAATTTTCATTTTAAAATTATTATTTTTTAGTTAAATTTAGTAATTCTATTTCGTAAATAACTGTTGAATACGGAGGAATAATTCCTGTTGAAGAACCTTCTTCTCCATAAGCAAGGTACGAAGGTATAATAAATTTTGCTTTTGCACCTTCATTCATTAAACTTATTGCAGTTTCTAAACCTTTAATAACCTGCTCTTGTTCTCCGCAAACATATTCCATGGGCTGAGAACGCTCATAAGTAGATTCGAATACTTTTCCATTTAAAAAGCTTCCGGTATAATTCATTTTAACGATATTTCCCTTTTCTGCCGGAGTTCCAGAGCCTTGAGTAATTGGAAGATAATACATGCCATTTTGTAGCAAAGTATAAGAAGCTCTGCTTGTATCTATAAAAAGCTGAATTTTTCTTTGTTCTTCAATATCCCTATCTTCTATCAAGGATGTGCAACGCTTTAGTTCCGATTGATACTCTACATTATTTAATATTTTATGAAGCCTCACATCCATTTTAATGACACTACCCACTTTTAAAAAAAATGGTAAATCAACTTTAAAAAATTTGCTAAACATGTTATTGGCATCAACAATAAAAGATACGCTGTCACCTTCATTCATTGTGTTCAAGCCTTCTTCAAAACTTCCTTCAAAAGAAGAATGATTGAAAGGCAGAATTACCATTCCTATATCGTTGCTGGAATAGGTATCCATAAATATGGAGTCCTTTTCTGTTTTATAGGTAATAATGAGTTGAAGATAATCTCCAATGCAAGGTTTGCGTTTTCCATCTCCTATTACCTGAAGTTTGTAGTAAAGCCCCGAATCGGTTTGAGTATAGCCTTTGTACTTTGAGTCCCTCCAACAGGATGATAAAATAATTACTATAAATAATATATATAAATAGCTACTTTTAAATAATTTATAATAAAAACGGGGAATCATTTACTGAGAAGAAATTTTGCGGATTTTCATTAATTCAATTTCGTAAAGTACCGATGCTTTTGGCGGTATTTTTCGTTGATCACCCATTAAACCATAAGCTAAATGTGATGGTAAAATAAAAGTGGCTTTGTCGCCAACATGCAAATACTGAATACCTTCATGCAAACCCGTCTCTACATCATCTTGCCCGATTAAAAACTCTCTCAATCCGGTTGAATCAGATGAATAACAAAGGGTTCCATCCATCAAACTTATTTTGAATTTAACGGTTGCATATTTTCGAAAAGCAGTATCTTCATTGGCTAGCTCGCCTGTTCCCTTTTTAGTAACCATATATCTCAATCCCGTTCCTGTTGTAATCATTTGCCAGTTTTTGTGTTTTACATATTGGTCAATTTCATCACTTTCTCGCTTTACAGACATTTTATTGGCTTCAACCAACTTCTCTTTAAACTCTTTGCTTTCAATATTGGTTTTTGGAGATGTTTTTTTATTATTATCTCCACAGGAACTTTGAAGCAAAGTACTTGCATAAACAATAGCGATAAAAGAACTATTTTTAAAAATTATCAATTTCATTTACGATTTAGTTGTGTTTTATATTCCGGCAATAAAGCTTCAAATTTTTGAAGAGTTTTATCCATACTTAATTCACTCATCCCACCTGCTGCATTTGCGTGTCCTCCACCACTAAAATATTTACGAGCAAATAAATTCACATCAAAACTGCCTTGTGAGCGAAAAGATGCTTTAATAATACCGTCACGTTCAACAAAAAAAGCTGAGAAATGGATATCCTCAATGGATAAAGCGTAATTTACAACACCCTCAGTATCTCCTTTTTGATAATTATATTTATTTAATTCTTCTTCTGTTAAGCTAAAATAAGC
>JAYVZC010000268.1:0-8916 GCA_043783695.1 Bacteroidota bacterium | reverse complement strand
TTATGAATTTGATAAAAAAGAAGAAGGAATAAAAGCAGAAAATGACAAGCACATGGCATTAGCTGATGAAGACAAAAGAAGGCAACGATTATTTCTTTTGTTCACTGTTTTTGGTTTACTGCTCATGGCATTGGTAGCATTGGTAATTTTCCGTTCATTACGTGTAACACGAAAACAAAAAAATATAATTGAACAACAAAAGTATTTTGTAGAACAACAAAAACAAGAAGTTGAATATCAAAAAACAATAGTAGAAGAACATCAAAAAGAAATTATCGATAGCATTACTTACGCAAGGAGAATACAGCAATCTCTTTTACCAACCGATAAATATATTGAACGGACAATAAATAGACTAAAAAAAAAAGAACTTTAATAAAGAATGACTAGAAAAGACCGTTTCGAAAAAGTAATAGAATACTTTAGTATTCATCATCCGATTGCTGAAACCGAATTAAAATATGAAAACCCTTATCAATTATTAGTTGCTGTTATTCTTTCGGCACAGTGTACTGATAAGCGAGTAAATATGGTAACACCAAAACTATTTAAAGCTTTCCCAGTTCCTGAAGTAATGGCAGTGGCAAGCAGTGATGAAGTTTTTCAATATATAAGAAGTATCAGTTATCCAAATAATAAGGCGAAACATATAGTTGGAATGGCAAGTATGCTTGTAAATGAGTTTAAAGGAATTGTTCCTTCCGAGATAAATGAATTGTTAAAAATGCCGGGAGTTGGACGTAAAACGGCAAACGTAATAGCATCTGTTGTGTATGATAAGCCTGCAATGGCTGTAGATACGCACGTATTTAGAGTTTCTAATCGTTTGGGATTGACTACCAATTCTAAAACACCATTGGAAACCGAAAAACAACTAATTAAATATATCCCAAAAAACAAGGTGGCCATTGCTCATCATTGGTTGATATTGCACGGACGCTATGTTTGTGTGGCACGAAATCCCAAGTGTGCCGAATGTGAACTCAAGCAATTTTGTAAATACTTTGAAGCTCTTCAAAAACAAAAATCAAAATAAATCCTGCTAAGTATATTGGCATTACTAAAATATATACAGTTTTTAGGGCCTTGCAGAGTCGTGTTTTGAAATTTAATTTTGCTAAATTTCTTAGCATTATCATTTTTTTCTTTTTTATTGTTCATAAATAGCACAACTTTGTCACATAAATGAATAGGAAACTTTCTAAATTTGATAGAAAGAATTTATGAAAAACCATACTACAAGCTTAAAAGAAGGGGATAAAGCTCCAAATTTTAAAACAAAAGATCAAAATGGAAAAATAGTTTCGTTGAAAGATTTTGCAGGAAAAAAATTGGTTTTATACTTCTATCCGAAAGATAATACACCAACTTGCACTGTGGAAGCTTGCAATTTGAGAAATAATTATTCTGAATTAAAAAAGAAAGGATATGCCATTTTAGGTGTAAGTGCCGATGAAGAAAAACAACATTTAAAGTTCATTCAAAAGTATGATTTACCTTTTCAGCTTTTAGCAGATATAAATATGGATGTGATTAAAGCCTATGGTGTTTGGGGGAAGAAACAATTTATGGGAATAATTTACGAAGGAATTAACCGAACCACATTTGTAATAGATGAAAAAGGGAAGATTGAAAAAGTAATAACCGATGTGAAAAGTAAAAATCACACAGAGCAGATCTTAGGTGATTAGGTAAATAGGTGATTAAGTAATTAGGGAAAAGGTAGTTGGGAACAGAAGTAATATTAGAATCGTCATTGCGAGGAACGAAGCAATCTTTCATGATGAGGACAAGAACTACTAAAGAAGAAAGATTGCTTCGTTCCTCGCAATGACGGACTAAAAATGAGTAATACAAATAAGTAAAAACAAAACACAGGAAACACTTAGCGCACCAATGAACAAGTGAACAAGTGAACAAGTGAACCAGTGAACCAGTGAACCAGTGAACCAAAAGTGTAACTATAAAATCTATATAACCATGAGTAAAGAAACCAAAGAATCAAAGGGCGCTAAAGAAGCGAAAGAATCAGTAAACAAAGAAAAACTAAAAGCATTGCAGCTTACCATCGAAAAGTTGGAAAAAACTTACGGGAAAGGTGCTATTATGAAAATGGGAGATGCTCCCGCTGAAAACATCGAAGTAATTCCTACAGGCTCATTGGGTGTTGATATTGCATTAGGTATTGGCGGATTGCCAAAAGGAAGAGTAATTGAAATATACGGACCGGAATCATCCGGTAAAACAACTTTAACTTTACATGCCATTGCAGAAGTGCAACGTGCAGGCGGAATTGCTGCATTCATAGATGCCGAACATGCTTTCGATCGTTCTTATGCTGAGAAACTTGGTATCGATACTGAGAATTTATTAATCTCTCAACCTGATAATGGTGAACAAGCATTGGAAATTGCCGAAAACTTAATCCGTTCCGGAGCAATTGATATTATTGTTATCGACTCAGTAGCAGCATTGGTTCCAAAAAGTGAAATTGAAGGAGAAATGGGCGATTCTAAAATGGGATTACATGCTCGATTGATGTCGCAAGCATTGCGTAAGTTAACGGGAACAATTAATAAAACAGGTTGCTGCTGTATTTTCATTAACCAATTACGTGAAAAAATTGGTGTAATGTTCGGTAACCCTGAAACAACAACCGGTGGTAATGCTCTTAAGTTTTATGCTTCTGTACGAATTGATATTCGTAGAATCGGACAAATTAAAGAAGGTGATGTTGTTGTTGGTAACCGTACACGTGTAAAAATCGCAAAAAACAAAGTAGCACCTCCTTTTCGTCAAGCAGAGTTTGATATCATGTACGGAGAAGGAATTTCTAAAGTCGGAGAAATTGTTGATTTAGGTGTTGAACATAACATTATCAAAAAGGCAGGTTCTTGGTTTAGTTATGGTGATACAAAATTAGGACAAGGTAGAGATGCTGTAAAAACATTGTTCCAAGATAACATGGAATTATGTGACGAAATTGAAATGAAAATCCGTGTTGCTTTGAGCAGTACTGCTATCGTTACTCCGGAAATACCAGAAATGGCAGTAACCAAATAATAATTGATTCCCGTTCTAATAATAATCCCGTAGCAATCGGGATTATTATTAGAACGGTTTTATTAGTATCTTTATATTGTATAAATGTCATCCCCAAAAAGATGTATTTTCTCTGGAAATGCATTGAAAAGGGATGACTTTTTTTATTTACTTTTGTTATCAATGTGTGGAGTTAGCTAATACCGAAAGCATATATGTAACCTGCCCCGGCAGGCAGGCATCGGCATTAACCATTGTAAATTACAAAATGTCCTTCGGACTATTTTATAATAACAATTGGTATAATATGAAAAAGAGGTGCTCTCAGGCTTATGATAAATACGAATATTTATAACAAGACATTAAAAAATATAAAGTAAAAGATACTTATTGAACCCGATGTTTACAATAAAAACATATTTGGACAAAAGTAAAATAAGCGGAACCGGAGTTTTCGCTGCTGAACCGATTAAAAAAGGAGAAATTATATGGCGATTTGTAGAAAAGTTTGACCTTAAGATAAGGGATGATGAATTTCAGCGACTTCCAAAAATAGCTCAAGAATTTGCACTTCATTTCGGATATTACAGCACAAAAGAAGGTGGTCATATCTTGTGCATGGATAACGCTAAGTATACAAACCATTCTGAAACACCAAATGTGAAAATGATTGATGAAATAAATTCTGTTGCCTTAAAAAATATTGAAAAGGGAGAAGAAATAATAGAAGACTATTTTCATTTCGATGAATTAGCAAGTAAAAAATTAACCAAATAGACCTAACCTAATTTTGAAATAGTGCATAATTACCAATACAATTTGTTTATGAAAATTAAAAAAATATTGCCAATACTCTCATTTGTAGGATTAATTCTTTTTGCCTCTTGCGGAAATAATGCAACTACTTCGAAAACGAATAGTAATGATTCTTTGAAAGTAAAAGTACCGGAAGCTTTGGCTAAATTAAATGAACAAATTGTTGGAGAACCAAACAATGCTGACCTTCTCCATGAACGTGCTCAATATTATTTAAATGATAAAAAATTTGATTTAGGTTTTGAAGATATGAGAAGGGTAATGATGCTCGATAGCTCAAAAGCTGCTTATTTTATTACGCTTTCCGATTTATATTTTGTTACCAATCAAACCGGAAATTCTAAAGCAGCATTAGAAAAATGCCTTTCCTTAGATAATAAAAATATTGATGCTATGCTAAAATTAGCAGAGCTGTATTTTTATGTAAAAAAGCATGATGAATGTTTCAAATACCTAAATATGGCTTTAAAAATTGATAAATATAATTCAAAAGCCTACTTTATGAAAGGTATGAATTATAAAGAAATTAAAGATACAGCAAAAGCAATTTCCAGTATGCAAACTGCTGTGGAACAAGATCAAACTTTTTATAACGCATACATTCAATTAGGCATTTTAAATGCAGCACAAAAAAACAGAGTTGCAATAGATTATTATAAAAATGCTTTGCGTGTTCAACCTAATAGTACCGAAGCTTTGTACAATCTCGGAAAATTTTATCAGGATATAAAAGATTATAAAAATGCTTATGCCTATTATAAAACAGTAGTGAAAATAGATCCCAAAAATAAATTTGCCTATTTTAATATGGGAGCAATGGATCTTTCAGATAAAAAAACGATAACTGCAACTTCATTGGCATCTTTTACAAGCGCAATAACTATCGATCCTAAATATGTTGATGCATATTATGGAAGAGGAATTTGTTATCAAATGATGGGAGATAAAAAAGATGCGATTCTTGATTTTCAAACTTGTCTTTCAATTGATCCCACTTATGAACCGGCAAGTAGAGCACTTTTGGAGTTAAGTGGGAAGAAATAATTTTTTATATAAAAGATATTCATCAACCTTGGTTTTTGAGTGCTGCTAGTTTGTGGGAGATTACTATTAAATGTTTCTCTCCAGTCAAGCCCCTATTTGCTATTGATTTTTTCCCCAAGACTTATGGAGATCAGGTAATTTTTCTTAGCTTCTTTATAATTACTTTTTTTATCATAATTAATTCCAATATTTTGGTATGTAATCATTGCTCCTTTTTGATCATGTATTTCGTTTCTTATTCATAAAGCGATAAAAAAATCTTCAATCCTTCATCGTAATTTTTCAAGTTGGTGTAATACCGAAAGCACCATCCGTTTTTTTCTTTCTGCCTCCGCCCACTTTTCTAATGTTTCCTTGAGCAGCTTCCTTTTTCTTTTTAGAATTAATTTCAACTATTCCTCTATCTATTCTTGTGCGGCTCACCTTTGCAATATTCGCTATTTTTTGCTTTCCTCCTTTACCCAAACTCAATGCTTCGCTAGCAAGATACATTCTACTTAGTCGTTCATCTAATTTTGGTAAAAACATTTTTATTTTTTCAGATAATTGCTTCTCGGTTATCATAGTAATTTATTTTTACAAATGCACTACCTATTTTTTAACAACCACTTAGTATGTGTTGTTGAAGTATAAAACCTATATCTTCCCATTAATCAACTTAAACAAAGTTTTTGCATCAGCATCCTCTAACTGCAATCCCATCTTTATTTCTTTACCGTAATAATCAAAAGTCAGCTTCTCACCTGAAATTACCCAATAAGAATGATTTAAGTTATCGAAAAAAGAATTCTCTTTCGAGTCAAGCACTTTAAAATCTTTTATAAAATCAAATTCATAAATTTTCACCTTACCTTTTCCTCGAATGTCGCGCTTGTAAAATAATTTTCTTTCTTTTAACTTAATTTTTTCCACTCCAAAACTACGCCATCTCACAGCTATAAGTGTTTTATATTCAAAATAAGCCCAAAAGCCTAACCATACAATTATTGCAACACGAGTTTGCTCATCCTTCAGCACAAAATACTCTATAGCTACAATTAATCCGCATATTGTCCACAATGCAAACCAAGCAAATAATAATCTTTTTTTCGTTTTGTCTACGGTTGAAAGAATAACAATACTTGTTTCCTTTTCGTTTTTTTTTATGCTTATTCTTTTGCCTATATAATCCATTTCTATTTTCTCTTTTTACAAGAACAAAATTATCAATTAATTCTATATTTATTAGAGTAAATATCAATGAATTATTAATTACAAGAATACTTATGGCTATACTAATGCCGAAAGCATATATGTAAGCAACCCCGCATGTGCGAGAGAACTAAATATATATTGCCTGCCGGTAGGCAGGCATCGGCATTATACCAGGAGCTATCGGACTAATTTATAATGGCAGATGGTATAACTTCAGTAGCGATTACACATGGGAATAAGATTTTTATTTGAAATAGGTGAAAAAAATTTACTTTAAAACATCAAATATTAAAAAGGAAGAAAAATAGTTCTCCTTATTTTTCAGAAAACAAATATTTTCCGGCTTTATCAACCGACACTTTTGGTACTTGTTTCTTTTGTTCGAAAAAATCGTATCCGGTCTTTAAGTTTTTCCAAAAATCGAGCTGATTCGAATTTGTTCCTGTTAAAAAATTCATTCCTTTTTCGTCCATTTTTGCAGGAAAAATATGAATAGGAATACTCTGTTGTCCTTTATTACGAGCCTCTACAGCCAAAATATAAACTTCTTTAATATATGTATCTGTTAAAGGAATACAACCAATTGTAACACAATTGCCATGAATCATAATATCGCCTCCTAAATTACCTTTACCAATAATTTTATCACTTGCATTAGGATAACTCACACCAAGCGATAAATGATAACTGCTATAAGGGTTAAATACTGCAATGGTGTAAAATCCTTCAGGCACTTGCCCGTCTCCTTGCTTACGTTTGGGCCCCAATTCACCCGATGATGCACAAATAGTATATGTTTTAAAAAGTTTGAATTCTCGTTCTCCTTTCGATTTAAGCCATACCTCCACAATTTTATCTTCTTTAAATACACGTAAAAACATCTCAAAATTTTCATTTATTCCTTTTTTCTTCAAATCAGATTTTAATCCTTCCCATTTTTCAGAATAAGCCACTTTTACTCGAGCAGATTTTTGCTGAGTAGCTTTAAATGTTTGTGCCGGCAGCTGAATTGAAAGGAATAATATAATGGAAAAAAACACCGATTTTAGCATATTGTTAATTTTTTGGTTGATAACGTATTTTTACCAAACAATATTTCGGCCAAAAACACATTATTTTTGTCTAAATTAATACAGAAAATGAAAAAAGCCTTCTCCACCTTAAAAAATAAATATTTAATTACCTTAATTGTTTTAATAGTTTGGGTTATATTTTTTGACAAAAACGACTTAAAAACGCAGTTGGAGCTTAGAAAAGAAGTGAAACAATTGGAGGAAGAAAGAGATTATTTTGCTAAAGAAATTCATAGCATTACTTCGGATATCAAGGAATTGTATACCAATCCTAAAACCTTAGAAAAATTTGCTCGCGAAAAATATTTAATGAAGCGGGACAATGAAGATATTTTTGTGATAGTTGAAGCAAAAAAATCACTTTAATGCATATCCATCAAATGTTCTGCGGAAAGTGGTTTTGATAAATACTTCACCACATTTTCATACGAGTACGATTTTGCTTCATCAGCAGGATTTAAAGAAGATGTAAGTATTATAATTTTTATCCCTAAAGTTGTCCTTTTAGAAAATTTATTGAACTCTTCCAAAAAGTGAAATCCATCCGAAATAGGCATATTTATATCCAAAAAGATATAAGAAGGAAGCAGAGGTGAGGCCACATCTTTATTAAGAGTTTCTATACTTTTCAGAAACTCCAATGCACTTGTTGCATTGGTGTGAACAAAAACGGTTTCAGTAAAATTTGTTTTTTTGATAATTTTTTCATTGATAAAATTATCAATGCCATCATCATCAATCAGCATTACAACTTTATGCTTAGGTGTTGGTTCTATCTTCATGAATTAGAGTTTATTAGGAGTATTAATAAATACGTTCAAGAATAAAAAAAATTAGGCTGTAAAAAAAATTAATAGTCAAAGATTCGTAATTAAAAATCTAAAAAATTAAATGGTTGTCTCTAACTCACGAGTTAAAGACGAAAATTATACAAAAAGGTTGTAATAAAAAAGAAAAAATGAGTCTGTTTTCGAAAAACTTATCCTTTGTTTTTCTCTGCTTTTGTGAAAAATCAAAAAATTATAACCTATACTCCTTATAAATATTAGAAAGTTGTTTGAAATTTGGGATATTCACTGCATTTTTACGTATATATTTCAAAAAAAAGCGGTTAGGTTAGTATTCAAATATGACAGAGAGGCAAAACTGGAAGCGATTTAATAAAGCAACTTGTTGTGCACAACAATTAAAAGATTAGAAAACCCAACAATTAACTTTTTGTAATTTTGGATTAAAATTTGCTTTCGCATATGAAAAACTAAAATATGAAATATAAATTCTACCTACTCCTACTACTTAGTATTTTTGCAACAAGTTGTTCTAAATATGGCTATGTTCAATTAAAATATCCCACAACACCCAATGCTATATTGCCCGAAAACATCAAAACAATAGCCATTGTTAATCGTTCGCTTTCTCCAAAAGATGATAAGAACAAAGGCAACGCAATTACAGAAGCGATATTAACCGGTGAAATAGCTGGTTCAGATAAATTAGCCTCCGATGAATGCATCAAAGCAGTGTTCGATAGGTTTAATGGTTATAGAGGTGTTTCAATTGTTTTCCCAACAACAAGCAGATTAATTGGAACCGGTACAAGATTAACCCCAGATCCATTAGACTGGAATAGAGTAAAAAATATTTGTGATTCAACAAAAGCAGATGCACTTCTTGTATTAGAAATGTTTGATTCCAATTCTGATTTATTACTAAGTGGATTAAACAATCAGATTAACAATGTAATTTC
>JAYVZC010000267.1:0-3776 GCA_043783695.1 Bacteroidota bacterium | reverse complement strand
TTGAGAAAACGTATTGATGTGCCCAGTAAGGGATTCGGATGTTTGATTTTGTTAATCTTAGTGCTGATTTATCTGCAATATCAGGTTTCTTTTTACTGTCATTCCAAAATTGAATTTTTCCAATAACATGAATATTTTCCAAATCTATATTGTCCTTTAATCGTTTGGGTAAATAGAGATCGCCACCAACGTATTGTAGCTTACCAAGGTCTGATATGCTGGTGTCCCGTAAACTTAATTTGCCACCCACATATTTTAAATTACCTAAGTCAGCAATATTAGAATATCGAAAACTTGCGTCACCACTTATTTTTTCAAGATTGTTTAATGATATTAATGGTCCTTTTACAGTATGAAAACTTGTCCAAAAGTCACCCGTTATTTCTTTTAACTCACCTAATGATTCAATTGAAGAATCGCTTATTCCCAGAAATCCGTTTATTTTTAAAACTCCTTCTAGTATTTTCAGATGTTCTCCCCGAATTACAATGTCGCCCTCAATTATCTTGTTTGTGGTCTGACTTTGGAGGTCAGTCAGGGTATATATGTCTGTCGGATTATAGCTCATTTATCAAATGGGGCAAGCGTTTTTGGGCTTATGAAGAAGCCAAATTAAAAGCGTAAATTGTTCATATATACTGCACAAAATTAAATACACAAAACTTTAAATGGCCTACAAACTCGGCTTTTTAATACGCTCCGTGTCTGCCCAAGTACTACTTCCTTTTGAGTTACATTGTCGTAACAATCTTAACACGGAGCAAATCGTTTTAAATATATGTTATCTCACGTATAGTTATATATTCGGGGATAATATCATTCTTATAATGAATTTTTTTAATCCAGTTATTCTTAAAATCATATTCAAATTTATAAGTAACTGGACCTTCTTCTTTGTAAGAATTTTGTTCAAGCATACGTCCTCTATCATCATATTTATATATATTTTTCTCATTTAGAAAACTCAAAACATCTGTGTTAATTCGATTCATTTCAATTAGATTTCCTTTTTCATTGTATTTGGAAGTAATTTTACAGGTTATGCTGTCATCTATGATATCATAATCATTCGTTTCAATTTTATTATTTTGGGTATCATATTTATAAATTTCCTTGCTAATTAAACTACCATCGGAGCTATATCGATTTTCGCCAATTTGGTTTCCCATATCATCGAAGTTATAGATTGCCTTTAAAAACAAACTACCTCCTGAGTTATAATAATTTCCTTCAATACGGTTTCCTTTTTGATCGTATTTAAAGCTTCCTTTTCCTTCTAAATCACCATCTGAATTATAGCTATTCGTTTCAATCTGGTTACCACTATCATCATATCTAAAAGTGCTTTTGTCTGATAAATTACCGTCTATGTGATAATGATTTTCTTCAATTATGTTTCCACTCTCATCAAACTTAATTAAAGAAACGTGGTCTGCTAAGGTTGTTTGAACAACTTCTCCAAATTTATCTATTGCATTAAACATGTCTTCTTTAATCTGTTTTATTTCACCTAATAATCCATTTTTTTCAAGGTCTGTTTTCATGGTGTAGTATTAATTCTATTTCAGTTGACATTCACATTGTTTTACTTTCGGTGTTTTGTTTTCAAGATATTTGTTTGCAAATTTTACTGTGATTGTTATAAATAATGTCAGAGAAGCACCAGCGATCAGCCATATAAGCTTTTCAAGTCTTTCATTCCTTTTCTTTTTAGAAAGTCCAACATACCCATTGTCCTTAATAAACATTTTTCCTAAAAAAGTTATCCTGTATTCGTCCTTTGAGGATTCATTTGCGTATCCGTCTTTGGTTAATTTTTGCAGAATTAAATATCTGTCCAACATTGATAATTCTTTGTTTTGTTTTAATAGATGTTCAGGTCTGGCAGATAATTTTCTGCTTTCGTTGTATTCTGATAATTCGATTAAAAAATCATTAAGTATTTTGCCATACATCATCTTTTTAGCATTGGGCATAACGTTTGGGGGCTTTGCGATGTGCTGGATTTACTTGCACAAAACTGTCTTAACCGAAAAGCTTAATTAAATGTACTGAACTTTATTGCAACTTTTAAAAAATAAATTTATACCGCTGAAAAATAAAGTTGCAGCTTGCACAAACCCCAGCATATTCACAAAACCCATGTTATAAGTTGGGCGGTTGTATTGGTTTTCGGGTATAGCTGTCGTGGCATGAGTGGTCGCAGTTTAAATTTTTACAGAAGGGAAGGAAATTTTTTTTTCTACGCTACGCATACACAGGCGGGCGGGAGAATGGCAAGCTTATTTGCAGCCAAATACTTTCATTCCTTATTATAAAGCTGCAAATGTGCTTGCTATTGTGGGCTTGCACGTCTTTTCTATAATTAACAACAGCTTACAATTATTTAATAATTACAATTTTTTCACTCTTTTCAATAGAGTCATTTACTTTGTAAATATAAAAATAGATTCCACTATTTAAACTTGTTTCAGAAACAGTAATTATTTTGTTTCCTGTTGGAAGTTCATAATCAACTATTTTTCTTCCAGCAATATCATAAATACTTAACTGCCCTTTTTCAAATTCGGAAAGCGAATATTCAAAAGACATTGTTCCATTGTTGGGATTAGGATAAACTTTAATTGAAAAATTATTTTCTGAAACATTCTCAATAATTGAAGTTGTAAGCGAACAACTTGTGCTATCCCAAAAAAGATCGTTACCCATGCAATCTGTTTTAACAAGCCACACGTTGCTATAGGGAGGTAGAAGTAAAGTATCGTACACACCGCAAAGAATAAATCCACCGTCACTTGTCAGATCTAATCCATAAAAATAATCGTTTCGTGCTATAGGGCTTCCGTATGTATGCGACCAAAGACTATCTCCTGTATTACTTATTTTCATTAGCCAACCCTGGTCTCTCACTGAGCTATTTAGCCATGTACTACCCGCAAGAATGTAGGTACTATCCTGTAATTGCCTTACTATATTCAGCGCTTCATAACCTGCCCAATATCCAAATGTTTTATTCCATTGCATATTACCTGAACTATCTGTTTTAACAACATAACCATGGAATATTCCTGCTCCATCATCAATATCACCAGTTATTATATACCCACCGTCAAGAGAGGTAATTACAGTTTCACCATAGTCATTTCCTGCTGTTCCAAAAGTTTTTTTCCATTGAAATATTCCCATATTGTTTATTTTGATTAGAAGTAGATCTCCTCCCCCTGCTCCATAACTATGTGTAACTCCCCCTAAAATATAACCTCCATCGGTGGCAAAGTCAACTGAATATATTCTATCTGAATTCACTCCTCCGTATTGGTATTGCCATTGCAAGTTTCCGTTGCCATCCGTTTTTATCCAATAAGCATCTTCAGGTCCGGAGGTATTACTTGTTGTTCTTCCTGCAATAATAAATCCCCCATCCACTGTTTGTTTAACCATATAGCCAAGATCAATGCCTGTGCCTATAGAATATTGTTTTTTCCATAATGTATCTCCTATGGGATTTAACTTTAATAAAAATACATCCCAGTTAAGTGCTATTGTGTCATAAGTATTACCCAGTAAAATATAGGAACTATCACTTAATTGTAACAAGGACATGATGTTGTCCGCGCCAGGAGGAGAAAAGTCCCACATTTTGTTCCACAATGTATCTCCCTGCCCATTTGTCTTTTTTGCAAATGCAAAATTTGCACCCGTACTAAAATTTGAACTCGTGCCAACTGTCAAATAACCCCCATCCAATGTTTGTATTACTTCGAAAGCACCCTCTA
>JAYVZC010000266.1:0-3783 GCA_043783695.1 Bacteroidota bacterium | reverse complement strand
AAATCCTGTATTGCTTTTCAGGACAATTAGAAAAACGATGGCGAATAAAAGAACAGTTGCCACTTCATTCCATAAACGTAATTTAAAAGAAGAATTTTTAACAATATCGTTTTGTAATTGCTTAAACATTACGTGACATTGCAAATGGTATAATACTAATGCGCCAACAAAACAAAGTTTTAAAATGAAATAAGCGGATGTGATATAATAAGTAAAATTATAACTCATTACCCAAGGACCAAATATTAAAGTAAGAATCATAGATGGCCAAGTAATGCCATACCACAATCTTCTTTCCATGAGTTTGTATTGCGTTTGCAAAATAGATTTTTCCGGTTCTACTTTTTTATCAGCTTCCGAGTGGTAAATGAACAAGCGAACAATGTAAAACAAGCCAGCAAACCATGTTACAATGAAGATGATGTGCAATGCCAATGCGTATTTTAATAAATTATCCATAATAACAATTGGTATTAGATACGAAGTTACGAGAAAATATTTGTCTCACCAAAAGCCTTTAGAATGAGTTTATGGTGAGTACTTCGATACGCTCTGTATAAACTAAAGTCAAATCCACCAACGTGATCCCGCACGCCTATGCGCTCATGCGGGGTGTGGGATGACTAAACATCTATTGCCTGCCTTGCCGGCAGGTAGGCATCGGCATTATACCACGAGCTATCGGACTAATTCATAATGACAGATGGAGTAAAATATTTGATTTTTAGGATTCTTTTATCTTTCTAATAATAAGAATTAAGAGAGTTTTTTATTCCAATTTTCAGATCAAACTTTTCCATCAAAATGCCTATTAATGCTGATTTTTTTTCGTAAATTTGCACCCTTAATTTAAAAAATAATGATTTCAGTAAATTCAGTAACAGTTTCTTTTGGTGGGTATGATTTGTTTGATAATGTTAGTTTTTTGGTAAATCCGAAAGACAGAATAGGACTTGCAGGTAAAAATGGAGCAGGAAAATCAACCATGTTGAAACTTTTATCCGGTGAGCAAAATCCAACTAAAGGAGAAATTTCAAAACCGAATGATTTTCGAATAGGATATTTGCCTCAGGATATGATTCATCAGCACGGAAGAACAGTGTTTGAAGAAACTGCAACAGCATTTGAAGAAATTCAAAAATTGGAAGTTCGTTTGAATGTTGTTACGCATGAAATAGAAACTCGCACAGATTATGAAAGTGATGCGTATATGAATCTGATTACGGAGATGACAGACATCAATGCTCGTATGGATATTATTGGTGCCGGAAATCGTGAAGAGGAAATAGAAAAAATATTAAAAGGACTGGGTTTTGAACGAACAGATTTTCATCGCCAAACAGCTGAATTTAGTGGTGGTTGGCGGATGCGAATTGAATTAGCAAAAATTCTTTTGAAAAAACCTGATATTCTTTTATTGGATGAGCCGACCAATCACTTGGATATAGAATCTATTCAATGGCTTGAGGAAACAATGGAAACATTTGCTGGTTCGGTGTTGTTGATTAGTCACGATAGACAATTTTTGGATAATGTTACTACTCGTACAATCGAAATATCAAACAATAAAATTTTCGATTATAAAACAAATTATTCACGTTACTTAATTTTGCGACAAGAACGTAAAGAGCAACAAGAGAATGCTGCAAAAAATCAGCAAAAAGTAATTGATCAAACAGAAGCATTAATTGACAAGTATCGTGCAAAAGCTAGTAAGGCGGCATTTGCACAATCCTTAATTAAAAAGTTAGATAGAATGGATATTGTTGAGGTAGACGAAAGTGATACTTCTGCAATGGCTTTTCGTTTTCCTCCTCCAGCTCTTTCTGGTAAAATTGTAGTTACGGTTGAAGATGCAGGAAAAGTATACGGAACAAAGCGTATTTTTAAAGGAGCCAATTTTATTTTAGCCAAAGGTGAAAAAATTGCATTGGTGGGTAGAAATGGTGAAGGAAAAAGTACCATGATGAAAATGATTGCACAGCAAGTCGATTTTGAAGGAACGGTTCAGTTAGGTCACAATGTTATGATGGGTTACTTTGCCCAAGATCAGGCTGAGAGATTGGATCCGAATAAAACTGTTTTTGAAACCATTGATGAATTGGCAGTTGGAGATGTCCGTAAACAAGTTCGTACAATGTTGGGTTCTTTTTTGTTTGGCGGAGAAGACATCGATAAAAAAGTAAGGGTGTTGAGTGGAGGAGAACGTGGACGATTGGCTTTATGCAAACTGTTACTTCAGCCGTATAACCTTTTGGTGTTGGATGAGCCAACCAATCACCTTGACATTCGCAGTAAAGAAGTTTTGAAAAAAGCAATTCTTGCTTATGAAGGCACAGCAATTATTGTTTCTCACGATAGAGATTTTTTAGCAGACCTAACAGAAAAAATGTATGAATTCCGAAACGGGGAAGTGAAAGAGCATTTGGGAGGTATTGTTGAGTTTATGGAAAAATTGAAGATGTATCGATTAACGGAAATGAATACAAAAAGTCCGTTCATAAAAACGAAAGTTGAAGTAAAAGTAGAAAAACCGAAAGTGGATTCTTTTGCCGATGAACGAGCTAAAGAATTGAAAGTAATTGCTAGTCAAGTTACAAAATCTGAAAAAGAAATTGAAAGATTAGAAGCAGAAATTAAACTTTTTGATGATAAACTTTCAGACTCTTCGCAATATCAAACAGTAGTAAACGATAAAGAAGCCTTTGCTAAGTACGAAGAATTGAAAAAACAATTGAATTCTGAAATGCTTAATTGGGAAGGCTTACAGGGCAAATTAGAAGGTTAGATTTGTAGAAATTTAAAATAATTTTGTTTTGTATTTGAATTATTTTATATATTTGTAGCAGAAATGAAAACAATGTTATCTATACATCATCATCATACTTACTTAACAGGTAAGCAGGAGATGTATTGTGTAAACTAACACAAGATAGCAATATCATATATCTTAAGGGCTTACCGTTGCGGTTGGCCCTTTTTTATTTCCCCAATTTTAAATTAATAAAAGCATACAATAATTATGAAACTAAAAATAGCAATACAAAAATCCGGACGATTAAATGAAGATTCGATCAGGATATTAAAAGAGGCCGGAATTGAATTTAATAACGGCTTGAATAAGTTAAAAGCAGAAGCCGTAAATTTCCCATTGGAAGTATTCTTTCTGCGCGATGATGATATTCCTCAATACATTGAAGATGGTGTTGCGGATATTGGAATTGTCGGGGAGAATGTGTTGATTGAGAAAAACAAAGAAGTAAAAATTGTAGATCGTTTAGGGTTTGGCAAATGTCGTTTGTCAATTGCTATTCCTAAAAATCAAAAATACAAAGGCCTTTCTGATTTAGAAGGAAAACGAATTGCGACAAGTTATTCTACAATTCTTTCGAAGTATTTAAAGAAAAACAAAATTACTGCTGAGATACACGAAATCAGCGGGTCGGTGGAAATTGCTCCCGGAATAGGCTTGGCCGATGCTATCTGCGATTTGGTTAGCTCAGGAAGTACTTTATTTACAAACGGACTGAAAGAAGTGGAAGTGATATTGAAATCGGAGGCTGTATTAATTTCAAACAATCAATTATCTAAAGAACAAACTAGAATTTTAGAAAAATTATTGTTTAGAATAAACGCAGTTAAAAAAGCAAAGAATAATAAATACATATTGCTAAACGCACCAAATAAAAATTTAGAAGCTATTTGTAAAATATTGCCAGGAATGAAAAGCCCGACTATACTACCTTTGGCAGATAAAGGTTGGAGTTCGGTGCACAGTGTAGT
>JAYVZC010000265.1:0-3790 GCA_043783695.1 Bacteroidota bacterium | reverse complement strand
ATATTTGTTGTTGTTGCAACAACATTCTTTGCCTATGTTTTAAATACTTACGCTTTACGAGCATTGAGTCCATCCATAGTTAGTATTTACATTTATCTTCAACCTTTCTTAGCAACCTTGTTCGCGATTTTCATCTATAGAAACGACACACTTGATTTAAGAAAAATTACAGCGGCTGTGTTGATTGTCTTCGGTGTTTATCTAGTAAGTATGCCGTTTAAGAAGGCTAAAGAATAAATTTCATATTTTTGTAATGGTAGTTGTCAGTTCGAGCGCGCCCGAAGGGAGGTCATCCCGAGCGGAGTCGAGGGGCGAGAACAAAAAAACACTACATTTGCTTTACCTATAACAATATTCTATGCAAATGAAATCAATGACCGGATTCGGAAAAGCAACTGCCGAAATTCCTGGTAAAAAAGTAACAGTTGAAGTGCGATCGCTTAACAGCAAACAACTGGATTTGAATTTGCGACTTCCTTATCTATATAAAGAAAAGGAATTAGAATTGCGTGCAGATATTTCTAAACAAATTGAACGAGGAAAAGTAGATATTACTGTTTTCACTGAAGCAACTCAGGATTCACTTCCTGTTGCAATTAATAAAACATTAGCTAAGACATATTACAAGGAATTAAAATCATTGTCGGAAGAATTAGGTGAATCCAATCAAAATTTATTATCCTTGGTTGTGAAAATGCCAGATGTGATGAAAGCAGAACGTGAAGTAGTAGAATTGGATGAAGCAGAATGGAAACAAATAAAAGCAACCGTTGATAAAGCTATTGATGCCTTTCAAAAATTCAGAGATGATGAAGGAAAAACTTTGTCGAATGAATTTACCACTCGAATCGGATTGATAGATAATTTATTGGCAGACGTAATTAAAATGGATGCACCAAGAGTGGAAAATATTCGCTCACGAATAAAAAACAGTCTTGCTGAAGTAATAGAAAAAGAAAAAATTGACCAGAATCGTTTCGAACAAGAATTGGTTTATTATATTGAAAAGCTAGATATTACCGAAGAAAAATTGCGCTTAAAAACCCACATCGATTATTTTTTGAATACAATGAAAGAAGCTGGTAGTGGTAGAAAGTTAGGATTCATCTCTCAAGAAATTGGAAGAGAGATAAACACGATTGGCTCAAAAGCAAATGATGCAACTGTACAAAAATTGGTTGTGCAGATGAAAGACGAATTGGAAAAAATAAAAGAACAACTATTAAATGTGCTTTAGGTTACGGATAACACACTTCGACTCCGCTCAGTGTGACATACGAAATTTACGAATCTATGTTTGCTAAAGGAAAAGTTAAATCGGAGCGTGTCCCCCTTTGGAGGGGGCAGGGGGAGGAAATAAATAATCTATGAATCCCGACAGCTATCGGGTTTAAGTAATCTGTGGTAAAATGAAATGTTAATGAAAGGTAAACTCATCATATTTTCGGCACCTTCCGGAGCTGGTAAAACAACCATTGTGCAGCATTTGCTAAAGCAGATTTCACAATTAGAGTTTTCTGTCTCTGCAACAAGCCGTCCTATGCGAAAAGATGAAACTCATGGCGTTGATTATTATTTTATTTCAGTAGAAGAATTTAAAGAGAAAATCGATAATAAAGAGTTTGTTGAGTGGGAAGAAGTTTATAAAGATAATTTTTACGGAACATTAAAAGCAGAGATTGAACGTATCTGGAAAAAAGGACATCACATTATTTTTGATATGGATGTGGTAGGCGGATTAAATTTGAAAAAACTATTTGGTGAACAAGCATTAGCTATTTTTGTAATGCCACCAAGCATTCAACATCTGGAAAATCGCTTAAAAATGCGTGAAACAGAAACTCCTGAAAGCATTGCCCGCAGATTAGGAAAAGCAGAGGTGGAATTAAAAACCGCAGATCAATTTGATACAATTATTTTGAACGATACATTAGAACACGCATTTGCTGAAGCGGAAAAAGTAGTTGGTGAATTTTTACGTTAAGAGTAAAGCATAAATCGGAGCATGTCCCCCTCTCCGAGGGGGCAGGGGGAGGATAGAGGATGATTGTTTCGAAGACTACAGAAAATTAAAGAAGAGAATCATTATGGCTAAAATCCTAACAATCGATATACACACACACATTCTTCCTAAGAACATTCCAAATTGGAAAGAAAAATTCGGCTACGGAGGATTTGTTCAGCTGCAACACACTAAACCATGTTGTGCGAATATGATTTTGGATGATGGAAAATTTTTCAGAGAAATTGAAGACAATTGCTGGAGCGCTCAAAAAAGAATGGACGAATGCGATCATCATCATGTAGATGTACAAGTACTTTCTACGGTCCCGATAATGTTCAATTATTGGGCAAAACCAAAAGACTGTCTGGAACTTTCTATTTTTCTAAACGACCACATTGCCGACATCGTAAAACGTTTTCCAAAACGATTTGTTGGATTAGGAACTATCCCATTACAATCTCCCGAATTAGCGATACAAGAATTAAAACGCTGTAAAGAAATTGGATTGGCAGGAGTTCAAATTGGTTCGCATGTGAACGACTGGAATTTGAGTGATGCGAATTTATTTCCTGTTTTTGAAGCTTGTGAGAAATTGGACATGGCAGTGTTCGTTCATCCCTGGGATATGATGGGACAAGACAAAATGCAAAAGTATTGGTTGCCTTGGTTAGTAGGAATGCCAGCAGAAACATCTTTAGCAATTTGTTCCATGATCTTCGGAGGAATTTTCGAACGCTTACCGAATTTAAGAGTTGCGTTCGCGCATGGTGGAGGTTCATTCCCTGCAACCATTGGAAGAATAGAACACGGTTTTAATTGTCGCCCTGATTTAGTAGCTGTAGACAACAACGTAAATCCCCGCGAATATTTAGGAAAATTTTGGATTGATAGTTTGGTGCACGATGACCAAATGTTGGATTATGTGGTTGGAATGTTTGGTGCAGATAAAGTAGCATTGGGGACAGACTATCCTTTTCCACTCGGAGAATTAGAGCCAGGAAAACTCATAAATGAAATGCCTTACGAGCGCGAAGTAAAAGAATTACTTCTGAATGGAGCAGCTTTGCAATGGTTGAATTTGAAGAGAGAGAAGTTTTTGTAGACCATAATATTCCAAAATGATTATACATCATTTTCACAATGTTCGGTCATCTGATGTTTATTTGTTGGCCAAATATATGCAGTAGATTGTTTCTTCCAGCCTATTTTGTTATAGAACTCTTTTTTAGTAGGCTCTGCAGTTAATGTAACGAATAAATATCCATTAAGTCTTTCCTTTAAACTATTAATTATTATTTTTCCAATTCCTTTTCGCTGATGGTCGGGGTCGACAATTACATCAACCAATAGTGCATAATATCTCCCATCGTCAACTGTTCTCCCAAACGCTATAAGTATATCTTTTTCGTAAACAAAAATTGTATGAGAACTTTTTTCAAAAGTACTTTTAATAATTTTAGGAGCTCGATTTCCCCATTGGACTTTTTCAAATAATTCGGTTAATTGATTCCAATTTATTTCGTTTAGATTTGGATTTCGTTTTATCTCCATAGTTTTATTATTACAAGTAACGGTTTGCGCACTGGCGCTGTTTGGGATTTTGAAAATCAAATTTGTCGGTAAGACAAATGTAATTTAAAAACTCCTATTATTAAATCTACTAAAATGCCCAAATTGCGCTGTAGGCGTTGGCTTTGATTTCGTTCGTAAAAACACAACGGTCAACAAGCATTGTTAACAAAAGTCGTTACACAAAGTCTTTAAAAACATAAAGGTCGTAACAAA
>JAYVZC010000264.1:0-8977 GCA_043783695.1 Bacteroidota bacterium | reverse complement strand
TTGAAAGGAAATATTTGTTCTCTCCCATCTGGTGAAACAACCTTTACAGTTCCGGAATAATTTACAAGTCCTTCTTTTGTTGTAGCTGCAGAGTATTTTCCTAATCCTCTTTCAACAGTAATTGCATTTGGTGTTCCGTTAAATGTTTTTGTCACTTCATTATAATCTCCAACATTTATTACAGGGTTTCTTGTTTTATTGAATGCAGCTAAAAAAACTTCTGATTTATACTCTTCTCCTAAAATAACATAGTTGCTTTCAGGAATCACTTTAGCAGCAATGGTATCGAATTTCAAATTCCCTACATCTACTAATTTTAATAGGTAATCAACAGTTGTTGCCTCTGCATTTTTTACATCGTTTTTTAGTTTCGATAAAATAGTAACACTGGCAACTAAAGGGCGATTATAAAAATTATACAATTCCCAATTTTCATTTTCTTCGCTGTATTTAGGGTCTTCCGTATTAATTCCAACTTGTACTTTTTTTCTGTCTTTGGGTAAAATATAATTGGTTAATGTGTTTTTGTATTCATTTAACTTGTTTTTTAATTCGCGAGAAGCACCTGCTGAACCATCTTCAGAATTGCCAATTAAAATATTTGTTGGAGTATCGTAGCTGTCTTTACTTTCTATACTTGCCAATTGAATAGTGTCTGCAACACTATGAGAAACTCCTTCTGTTTTCTCGATCAATTCTTTTTGAAGTTTATCAATGTAATCGGTTAATGATGCCGAACGTTTTTTTACATCTTGAGCTAATTTCCAGTTTGGAGTTACTTTTACAGGGTCAACACTTTTTGCAAGGTCAAACATTGCATACAAACCGTCATTTCTGTCGGTGAAATTTATATTGGTGTTTTCTAATCCATTGTTAACTACTACAAATGCATCCAAAATATCTTTTGAAACATTTAGTGCTAATAATGCGGTAAGTACTAAGTACATCATACCGATCATTTTTTGGCGAGGTGAATCTTTTGCTGAAGCCATGATTTCTGAGGGTTTTAAAAGTTTATATTAAACTTGATTTTTGCCTCATAATGCAACGCAAGAAAAAAAGATACAGGAGGTTGAGTTTTATTTAGACCGTCATTGCGAGTCATCCAGAACCTTCGGGATGATGTGGCAATCTTTCACATTGATGATTGGAGTTGCGATTACGTAAGAGATTGCTTCGTTCCTCGCAATGACGCTCTGTTAGTTATTTGGTGGTAGTCGCTACATAATTCATAATGCCCTTAAAATAAGCATCTGCAACCTGCTGAATACGCTTGTTTTTTGTTTTATCATTTTCAGCACATAGTAATTTACATTCATTTATATTGTCCTGGTACAATGTTTCACCATAAACAATAGGCGAATGAATATACCTTGGCAATTGCAAATTCCTGCAATATACACCATTGGCATCTGTTGGTAAACAACCTTCAATTAAATATTTTGCATCTCTGACAGTTGCAGAAGGAACTTTTAATTCTTTCTCAAAACTTTTTATCACAGATGAACTAAGAGCAATAGATTTTTCCAGATCATCCGTAATCAATAAGCGTAAAAATTCAAAACGTTTTTCTTTTGTGGATAGATCATTTTTCATAAATGCTCCGGCAACAAAACACATGTTGAAATTTTTATCGCTGCATTTTTCCCAATCCAGATTTGTTTCATCTACATTAAAATGAATGACAACGGTAAAATCGGGTTTGAAATTATTAATGAGTTCAACACGTTTCGCCAATTCTAAATCTCGAAAGATAACTCGAAAAATATCTCTGTCTTTTGCTTTTGAACTATTGAAATAATCTTTTTGCCAAGATTTAATTTCTCCGATTTTATATAAACTATCGACAGCAGTTTTTAAATCTTCTTTTTTCCATTGCTGATAAGTTTTTCCAAAGGCACATTTATCCGCTGTGCGAGTTAAAAAAACAGTTGCGCCTTCTTTTTCTAATTTTTCTTTTAGTAAAGTAGCAGTTGCATAAGTAAGCACACCCTCGGCTATTTCTAATGAATCTTTAATTCGATTAATGCTATCGCCTTTTATTTTGATGTATTTTTTTTCAAGGTCGCCTGTTTCAAAATTGTTGGCGATGTGACCTGGGTCGATGGCGATTTTTATATCCTCTAACGGTCTAGCATCTGGATTGGGTTTTGTAAATACTCCATCAGGATATTCTCGTGGTTTTAATTTGAATTCATATGTTTTAAAATAAGTGTCGATGACTTCCTGCGTAGAATAATACGCAGTTTTCTTTTGAAAAGAGCCCACCAGTCCCCAGCTAACGAAAAAATCAGGTTTGTTGTTCAATTTGTTTTGTGGAGAAGCGTAAATGTAAACTCCATCTTTGTTTATAGTATAGTACCCCGATAATGCTTTTTCCCTGTCAAGATAATTTTGTGCTTTTTCAGTATAATATTTTATTTTGGATTGAACATCCTCTTGTGAAACACAAGGCAATGCGAAAAATAAAAGTAAAATTGTATTAAATAAATATTTCATTTCTCTGTGACACTCTGTGTTGAAAATTTTGCAACGCCAATCTCTTACCAAAATTAATCATTTATAACGTTGATTTTTTTATGCGTAATTTTGTTTTATGAACATCAAAGGAATTCAATTCGATTCGGAATTTAGTTTTAAAACCAGCAGAAGTGGAGGAGCAGGCGGACAAAACGTTAATAAAGTATCTACAAAAGTGGAGCTGGACTTTGATGTAATAAATTCTGCATTGCTTACCGAAGAACAAAAAGCAGTGATATTAAGTAAACTCTACAATAAAGTTACCAAAGAAGGAATTCTTCAGGTCATTTCTCAAACCGAACGAAATCAATTAGGAAACAAAGAGATCGTGATCAAAAAGTTTTATGAGATGATCCATAAATGTTTTGTTGTGCAAAAAAAACGCAGACCAACAAAACCAAGCAAAGGCTCAAAAGAAAGAAGATTAAATTCTAAAAAACGTGATTCTGAAATAAAAAAATCCAGAAAAAAAGACTGGTAAACTAGAATCTCCTCCTTCCCAAGCGGTCATCCCGTGCTCCGACACGGGATCTCATTGTCGATGAGGCTAGACATACAAACAGGGAGATTCCGTGTCGTAGCACGGAATGACAGTAACGATTGGGATTGTCTTAACAACTGTCTACTTTTTCTCCGTTCTCCCAACTCCCGACTCCGTTCTCTTCACAAATTCATTCCACAAAACTTCATTCGGTGGCGGTGCAATAATTACAACAGGTTCTTTTTTTACAGGATGAATAAATTCTATTTTTCTTGCATGTAAATGTATCGATGCATCTTTATTGCTTCTGTCAAAACCATATTTCAAATCGCCCTTTATAGGACAACCCATACTTGAAAGTTGCACTCTGATTTGATGATGGCGACCAGTATGCGGTTTTACTTCCAGTAGATGATAATTATCGGAGCTGCAAATCATTTCGTATTCCAATTCCGAACGCAATGCACCTGGAGTTTCTTTTTCAAATGCTTTCGACATGTTTTTTGCTTCATTCTTTTTTAAGTAATGAATCAAATGTCCTTTGATATTTTTTGGTTTATTTTTTACAACAGCCCAATAAGTTTTTTGAATCTCTTTGGTTTGAAACATCTGATTCAATCGAGCTAAAGCTTTACTCGTTTTTGCGAAAAGTACAATTCCGCTTACTGGTCTGTCAATACGATGAACCGTTCCAATAAAAACTTCTCCTGGTTTATTGTATTTTTCTTTGATGTATTGTTTAACGAAATCGCTTAAAGGCGTATCGCCCGTTTTATCACCTTGTACAATGTCAGAAGGACGCTTGTTAACGGCAATGATGTGATTGTCTTCGTATAGGACCTGAAGGTCGTTCATTAGTTCATTAGTTTATTAGTTCATTGGTCGTAGTACCCGTTCTAAATGTTTTTGTGATAAACGTTTTAAACGTCTCTCACCTAACATATACTAATGAACAAATGAACTAGTGAACCAATGAACTATTTAGTACTGTTCATTCGCATTCGGAAAATCTTTTGATTTCACATCTTTTATGTAATTTCCAACTGCACCTTTTATATCGTCATACAGATTTAAATATCTTCTTAAAAATCGTGGATTAAATTCGTTGTTCAATCCAACCATATCGTGAAAAACTAGTACTTGCCCATCAACGCCACCGCCAGCGCCAATTCCAATCACAGGAATGGTTACTTTTTTTGCAACTTTTTCAGCCAATGCTGCTGGAATTTTTTCTAATACAATGGCGAAACATCCTGCTTTTTCAAGAGCATGTGCATCATCCACTAATTTTTGTGCTTCTTCTTCTTCTTTTGCACGAACATTATAAGTTCCAAATTTATAAATGCTTTGAGGAGTCAATCCCAAATGTCCCATTACCGGAATTCCTGCTGTTAAAATTCTTTGAATAGATTCAGTAACTTCCATTCCGCCTTCTAATTTCACAGCATGAGCACCGCTTTCTTTCATAATACGAATGGCAGTATTCAATGCTTCTTTTGAATTTCCTTGATACGTTCCAAATGGTAAATCCACTACAATTAAAGCCCGGTCAACTGCACGAACAACAGAGGAGGCATGATAAATCATTTGATCCAAAGTGATTGGTAAGGTTGTTTCATGTCCCGCCATCACATTTGATGCTGAGTCGCCAACTAAAATAACATCAATACCGGCAGCATCAACAATTTTCGCCATTGTAAAATCGTATGCAGTAAGCATGGATATTTTTTCACCACTTGTTTTCATCTCTTGCAATACATGTGTGGTTACTTTTTTAACTTCTTTTTTTTGTTTTGGCATCCTTTTTAAATTAGAGAATTGTTGATATAGAGAATTAGAGAGTTTTAATTTGAGTGGCGAAGGTTATAGTCGTATAGACTGATTAAATAATCCTCCATTTCTCTAATTCACTATTTCTCCAATTCTTGTGTGTCGTAAAATTACAAATTGTTTTTGGGATTCCATTTTTTAAGGTTTTCTACCGTTTATTAGCCGAATCCTACCGCCTAAAAAATTGTTGGTTTTAAACCAAATTTATTGATACTTTTGTGTGTCAACATTAAAAAACGAATACTTTGAAAAGAATCATTTTTTGCTCCATAGTAAGCATTACTTTATTATTATCAGCATGTAGCACCGATTTGGATGTTATTGGAGATTATAAAGAAACACTTGTGGTTTATGGTCTATTGGACCAAGCTCAGGACACTCAATATGTGAAGATCAACAAGGCATTTTTAGGTGCTGGTGATGCTTATACATATGCTCAAATCAAAGATTCTACTCAGTTTGTGAATGCTTTGAGTGTGGTGATAAACCGTATTAAAAATGGAGTTACAATTGGAACTGCTACATTATTACCTACTCCCAATAAACCTAAAGATCCAGGTATATTTTATTCTCTTGACCAGACAAATGCTATTTATTCTTTTGTCAATAAAGTTGGTGCAGGCGTAAACTTTTTAAATACGGATAGCGAATATGAATTGGTGGTTACAAATAGTGAAACAGGGACTGTCGTTATTTCTAAAACCTCATTAATTTCGGATATTTCCGGTTTCATAAATCCAACTCCTGTAGGAACCACTTTTAGTTTTGTAATTGCCGGACCATACCCGAATTATCCTTTTAATGTAATTTGGAACAGTGCAAAAAATGCAAGACTATATCAAGTTATTCTTCGATTACACTATAAAGATTCGATAGCAGGCACGAGCATTGACAAAATTTTAGATTATACTTTACCGGTAATGAAAACGGAAAATCTTACTGGTGGTAAAGAAATGGACGTATACATGAAAGGTAGAGATTTCTTTAAATATATTGGTAACAATCTTTCTGATTATTCAGGTTTGATTAAACGTACTGCCGGTAATGTGGATCTTTTGCTTATAGCGGGTTCAGATGAATTGAACTCCTTTATTGATGTAAATACACCATCAACAGGCATTATTCAAGAGCGCCCCGAATTTACTAATATTACCAATGGTTTGGGCTTGTTCTCTGCTCGCTTAAACAGAGTTCCTAATTCTCGTCCTATGCAATCGATTTCTATTGATTCATTGGCATGTGGGCAGTTCACTAAACAATTAAAGTTTTTGAATTCTTTAAGTCAAGTAAATGGGGCAGGTGGCCCAGTCATCTGCCCATAGTTACTGCCTCTTTGTCATAATATTTAGCGCCTTTTTTATTAAGGGCGCTTTTTTTATGTCATAATTTCCCCTTATTTTCAATGGCATAATCATTGAAAACCGGAAGTCGCGTTAGAAAAACGTATTAATAAAAAACTGTAACCCTGCCTGCCGTTAGGTAGGAATTAAACCTAAATAAATATGAGTAAAATAATTGGTATCGACTTAGGCACAACAAATTCTTGTGTTTCGGTTATGGAAGGTAACGAACCTGTTGTAATTCCAAACAGCGAAGGTAAACGTACCACTCCTTCAATAGTAGCATTTGTGGAAAATGGTGAACGTAAAGTAGGTGATCCTGCTAAACGTCAAGCTATCACAAACCCTACAAAAACAATCTATTCAATTAAACGTTTTATGGGACACACTTTTGATGAAGTTACAAAAGAAGCTGCTCGTGTTCCATACAAAGTAGTAAAAGGCGATAACAATACTCCTCGAGTAGAAATTGATGGTAGACAATATACTGCTCAAGAAATTTCAGCAATCATTCTTCAAAAAATGAAAAAAACTGCGGAAGATTATCTTGGACACGAAGTTACCGATGCTGTAATTACAGTTCCGGCATATTTTAACGATGCACAACGTCAAGCTACTAAAGAAGCCGGAGAAATTGCAGGCTTAAAAGTAAAACGTATCATCAACGAACCTACTGCTGCTGCCTTAGCTTATGGCTTAGACAAAAGAGGAAAAGAAATGAAAATTGTGGTGTTCGATTGTGGTGGTGGTACGCATGACGTTTCTGTTCTTGAACTTGGAGATGGTGTATTTGAAGTAAAATCTACCGATGGTGATACTCACTTAGGTGGAGATGATTTCGATCATAAAATTATCGATTGGTTGGTAACTGAATTCAAATCAGAAAACGGTGGGTTGGATTTAACAAAAGATCCAATGGCTTTACAACGTTTGAAAGAAGCTGCTGAAAAAGCAAAAATTGAATTGTCGAGCACAGCTTCAACTGAAATTAACCTGCCTTACATTATGCCTGTTGATGGTATTCCAAAACACTTGGTACGTACTTTAACAAAAGCAAAATTTGAGCAATTAGTTGATGATTTAATTAAACGTACAATCGAACCATGTAAATCAGCATTAAAAAATGCAGGATTACAGACTACAGATATTGATGAAATTATTTTGGTAGGTGGTTCAACTCGTATTCCAGCAGTTGTTGAAGCTGTTCAAAAATTCTTTGGTAAAGCTCCTTCTAAAGGTGTAAACCCTGATGAAGTAGTTGCAATTGGTGCAGCCATTCAAGGTGGTGTATTAACCGGAGAAGTAAAAGATGTATTGTTGTTAGACGTTACTCCACTTTCTTTGGGTATCGAAACAATGGGTGGTGTGTTCACCAAATTAATTGAATCGAACACAACTATTCCTACAAAAAAATCAGAAACATTTTCTACAGCAAGTGATAATCAACCATCGGTGCAAATTGTGGTTTACCAAGGTGAACGCTCAATGGCAAGAGATAACCGTAAGTTGGGAGAATTTAATTTGGATGGGATTCCACCGGCACCACGCGGTGTGCCTCAAGTAGAAGTTACTTTTGATATTGATGCAAACGGAATTTTACAAGTGTCTGCAAAAGATAAAGCAACAGGTAAATCTCACAACATCCGTATCGAAGCAAAATCTGGATTGAGTGATGAAGAAATTAAAAAGATGAAAGCAGATGCTGATGCAAATGCTGAAGCAGATAAAAAAGCAAAAGAAGAAACAGAAAAAGTGAACGCTGCCGATTCAATGATTTTTCAAACCGAAAAACAATTGAAAGAGTATGCAGAAAAAATTCCGGCAGAAAAGAAAACTGTTATTGAAGAAGCCCTAGCGGAATTAAAAACGGCACATGGCTCTCGCGACATCGCAGCAATTGACGCAGCATTGGAAAAATTAAATGCCGGATGGCAAGCCGCTTCCCAAGATATGTACAGCGCTCAACAAGGTGCTGAAGGTAACGGACAAGCCAATGCGAACGGTGAACCGGAAGCAAAAGGTGATAGTGAAGTAACAGATGTTGATTTTGAAGAAGTGAAAGACGAGAAAAAATAATTTCTTGAAAAAATTGTATTTTGGTTTGTGAATGTTAGTAGCATTAGCGTCCCGCATTTTGCGGGACGTTTTTATTTTATCATTTTCCAAAGTTTCAAACTTTGAAAAAGTTGGATTGGAGTTTGATTATGATAACCGCCTACATTATATCTTATCCACACAATTTAGTGCATTACCTATTTGTAAAATGATTACACGGCATGTAAAAATGGGGGAGGGGTAATTTTAATGTTTTCCTTTATAATCAACAGTTTTAGCGATGTTACATAGAGCATTGTTTTGTCCATTGATTTGTGAACAAATGTCGAGACCCTTGAAAAAATTAAATTAATTTTTTCAAGATGAATCCTATCTATTTATTTTTCAAATGCTATTGTAAGAAAATTAATTTAGGCATATCGTTGCAATAACATTTTTAATTGTTGGAAAATCCTATTGACAATCAAGCGAATCAGAATAATAGAATAAACTAAAACCAACAAAAATATGGAAACTAAATTGTTTAAAATGATTCTTGTTCTCATTGTTTCAGGAATCAGCATGAGTCAATCGGATGCACAAACGACAGGTTTGAGCGGAACTGCTACTAATACCGAATCGGTATCTGTAACCTGCCTGCCTGCCGGCAGGCAGGTAGTCCAATAATTGCTTTGCAATTTTGCACTATAAC
Organism: Bacteroidota bacterium; assembly: GCA_043783695.1. GTDB lineage: Bacteria > Bacteroidota > Bacteroidia > 2-12-FULL-35-15 > 2-12-FULL-35-15 > 2-12-FULL-35-15. The sequence goes on along the minus strand of JAYVZC010000264.1, from coordinate 60 downwards.
AGTTACTCTCTCGGCATTTACAATACTAATCTCAAAATATCCTTTGGACTATTTTGAGCT
>JAYVZC010000263.1:0-8995 GCA_043783695.1 Bacteroidota bacterium | reverse complement strand
GGATTAAACTTTGAATTCTTGAAAGGCGATAGAAAAGGCGAATGCTCGATTAGACTTAACGATCAATACAGACTAAATATTTGAGCCGTTGAATGACAAAGAAATTTCAATTATTTTGGTAAACGAAATATCTAAACATTATGAATAAAGTAAAAAGAGCAACGAAAGAAATTATACCAGGTGATAATTTTCATCCTGGCGAATATATAAAAGACGAACTTGATGCCCGAGGAATGCATCAACAAGAATTGGCTGATAAAATGAAAGTGAGCAAATCTGAAATTAGTCTTGTTATTCACGGACACCGAGACATTAATGCTAAAATGGCTGTTCATTTAGAAATGGCATTGGGTATAGATGCGGAGTTTTGGATGAACCTTCAAATAAAACATGATATTGATTTGATAAAAAAGAAAATTCAGAAATCTATTAAATTGGCTAAAATATCCAAGTTAAAGAAAGCCAAATTAAGACGCCTAGTTGCTGTAGCTTAAGTAAAAAACTATCTTCAAATCTAAGCCCCGAGTTAGCACCTCAGGGCTTTTACTTTTATGAGAAAAAGAACTTAAGTGATACCACAATATTTATTATATTTACTACTACCTAGGGTACACCGTAGGTTTTCTTTCAGAAAAACAGGAAAAGAGCGAGAAATGTTGAATAATAAGAATGTAGGGGATAATAATATTAAGAGTCTAAATACAGCAAAAAAGTATTTAGGACAGTTAGAAAAATTAAAAATCCTTGTTTCTGAAAAAATAGGGAAAGAAGTTGTCTACCTAAACAGAGACCTGTTCAGTTTACTTTCTGAAATTTAGAAGCGTTTAGATACTAAAATCATATCCAAATAAACCTTAAATTTACCCTACAAAAATCAAACATAATGGAATACAGAATTGAAACAGACACCATGGGCGAGGTAAAAGTCCCTGCCGATAAATATTGGGGAGCACAAACAGAACGTTCTCGTAACAATTTTAAAATTGGTCCAGAGGCTAGTATGCCTAAGGAAATTATTTATGCTTTCGGCTATTTGAAAAAAGCGGCTGCAATGGCTAATTGTGAATTAGGTGTTTTAACTGCAGAAAAAAGAGATCTCATCGCGAAAGCTTGTGATGAAATAATTGCAGGAAAATTGGACAATGAATTTCCATTGGTAATTTGGCAAACAGGCTCGGGAACGCAATCCAACATGAATGCAAATGAAGTAATTGCTTATCGTGCGCATGTGATGAGTGGCGGGAAATTAGCGGATGAGAAAAAAGTATTGCACCCGAATGATGATGTAAATAAATCACAATCCTCCAACGATACATATCCAACTGCAATGCACATTGCATCATACAAACAAGTAGTTGACATTACACTTCCGGGAATTGAAAAACTTAGAGATACTTTATTAAAAAAATCAAACGACTTTAAAAATATTGTAAAAACAGGTCGCACACATTTTATGGATGCAACGCCTTTAACACTTGGACAAGAATTTGGAGGATATGCACAGCAATTAACAAATGGTATTCGTGCAATTAAAAGTGCATTGGAAATGGTTCGTGAATTGGCATTGGGCGGAACAGCTGTAGGAACAGGATTGAATACACCGAAAGGATACGATGTTTTAGTAGCGAAAAAAATTGCTGAATTAACAGGCCTGCCATTTATAACTGCACCAAATAAATTTGAAGCATTAGCAGCACACGATGCCATGGTTGAGTTATCCGGTGCATTAAAGCGTTGTGCTGTTTCATTAATGAAAATTGCAAACGATATAAGAATGTTATCATCTGGTCCGCGTTGTGGAATTGGTGAAATTATTATTCCTGATAACGAACCCGGTTCTTCTATCATGCCTGGGAAAGTAAATCCAACACAACCAGAAGCATTAACAATGGTATGCGCGCAAGTGATGGGGAATGATGTTGCTGTTTCTATCGGTGGCTCAAATGGACATTTTGAATTGAATGTTTTTAAACCACTCATTGCTGCAAATGTATTGCAGTCGGCAAGACTTCTTGGTGACGCCTGTGTTTCTTTTAATGATAATTGTGCGGTTGGTATTGAACCAAATTTACCGATCTTAAAACAACATTTAGAAAATTCACTGATGTTGGTTACAGCTTTGAATACACATATTGGTTACGAGAAAGCAGCTAAGATTGCAAAGACTGCACATAAAGGAAACAAAACTTTGCGTGAAGCAGCTATTGAATTAGGTTATGTTACCAATGAACAATTTGATCAATGGGTGAAGCCTGAAGACATGTGTAACCCCATCCCTTAATTCTTTTCCCCCTCATCCGTCCTTCGGACACCTTCTCCAAATGGAGAAGGGAAGCGGCTGAGAGTATTTGGAAAGGGGCAGTAGCCGTTCTTTGTTTTAAAAATCATCCCCATTACTTTTATACGTTATATTTTGAAAAAATATTTTTCCATTTTACTTTTTATTGCAGTTAATTTTATTGCATTGCGTTCTCTTGCTCAAACAGACACTGTGATTAGTGGTAAGCACTATAAAATGGTGGAAGAAAAAAAAGACACTGTAACAAGTGCATCTGATAAAAAGAAAAGACATATTATTCCTGTTGACAGTACTTTTGTTCTGAAAAATAAAAAATTAAGTTATTATAATAATTGGTTGACAGTTGGAGGAGGGTTTAACCAAAACTTAACTTATAACAGAAAAATAGGTTTTTCAGGAGGACTCGATTTTAATTTTCATGTGAAGCAACATTATTTTCAATTAGGGACAATGATTACCGGTGAAAAATTTGGCTTTTACGACAATTACGAATTTCATTTAGGATATGGAAAACGCTTTGAAGACAAAGATGTTCACTTTGCCGGATTTGCGGGTATTTCTTATTCAACAGGATATGGAAAAGTTGGAGACTCTGTTTATACAAGACCATTTAGTCGGCCTGGTATTTATGCGCAAATAGAAGGAGTAAAAAAAATTACTTATGATGTTGGTGTGGGAGCTGCTTTTTTTGTAGACTGGAATCAAGAACAAGCTATTTTCGGGGCAAGATTCATTATTTATTTTTCAGGAGCTTATAAAGGGAAGAAGTTTGTTGATGGGAAGAACCCTGATTAGTCATACAAATAAACCTTTACACATCCCCTTCAAAGTGGAGTATAATACCGAAAGCATATATATAAACTGCCTGCCGGCAGGTAGTTCAATCCCGCACCCCGCATGAGCGGGACAGGCGTGCGGTATAAAAGCAGAATACCCATAAAAGTGAAGCCTAAATTTGTTCTATTGGCAACTTCAAGAGATAAAAATAAAAAAGCGTTCCAGGTTATCTGGAACGCTTTCATTTTTTAGGGACGTTGTTAAATGAAACTTGATTTTAAAATTGAAAAAAAAATAAAAATTTATTTTGAATTAATTCTGCCACTGTGGAATTATGTATTATTTTTTCATCAATTCAATCACAGCATTATTCACATTCAGAAATCCTCCCGAAATGCAAATTTCAGAAACTTTTTTCTTTACAGGTTTCGTTTTTTTCTTTCTAAAAAATTTTGGTTTTGTTAATCCCGGCACATTTACTTTTCCGCTGTAAGGAACAACTGTTTTCATTAAAATTGCTCTTACTTCCGCAGCTTTTAATTCAGGAAAATATTCTCGAATAACTGCTGCTACACCCGCAGTGCTTGGCGATGCCATACTTGTTCCTGATAAGCTTTCGTATTTGTTATCAGGTACTGTTGCATACACATCAACTCCCGGGGCAAATAAATCTACTTTTTTAAATCCGTAGTTCGAAAATGAACCAATAATTTCCGAGCCTTTTTTATATCCACTTGCTCCCACTTGTATCCAGTTGCTTGCAACTTCTCCGCTCAATAGTTCACGATTTGGAAACGATAATTCCACATCATTATCTTTGGATTCATTTCCTGCTGCATGAATTAATAAAACATCTTTTGATTCAGCGTATTTAACAGCATCGTCTACCAATTTTTTATCAGGAGAATAATATTTTCCAAAACTCATATTGATAACAGTTGCTCCATTGTCGACAGCATAATAAATTGCATTGGCAACATCTTTGTCGCGTTCATCACCATTTGGAACGGCACGCACAATCATAATTTTTACATTGTTTGCAATACCTTGAATTCCTAAATTATTTCCGCGCATAGCTGCAATAATCCCTGCTACATGTGTTCCGTGTCTTGCATCTGGCCCTTGCACGTGATTGTTTCCATAATATTTTTCAGTTTGATTGTTTACATCATCACCAACCATATAAGTTCTTAACGAATCGGAATCAAGTGTGGCATATTTTACTAAAGGCTCAAAATGTTCTTTAGCATCTTTTATTTCTCCTTCCAAATCTTCCGCTTTTAATGCACCTAATACAATTATTGGTTTTATATTATTGTGTAATTTTTCTTCTTTTTCGTTTTCGGGTTTATACTTTTTAAATGCTTCTTTGTTTAATACTCCATTGTTTTGTTTTTTTACGTTTGCAATGTATTCGTCAACAAATGCAAGTCCTTCTAATTGTTTTTCGTTGTTTTTGAGTTCACTTGCAAAAACTTCTTTTAATCGTTTATATTCTTGATAGTCTTTTAATTCCTGACTGCTAAGTTTTGATTCATCGGTAAGATTTTGATATTTCTTTTTTCCTTTTTGAACTATGCGAGTTAGCTCACTTGCTTCATCATTGATGTCGCCATTTTTCCCGCCAAGGAAACTCCAACCATTAACATCATCAATGTATCCGTTTTTATCATCATCAATTCCATTGTTGGGAATTTCGCCTTCATTTTTCCAAATCACATCTTTTAAATCTTCGTGATTGGGATCCACACCGCTATCAATAACAGCAACAATCACTGTTTTAGATGTTTTAGCTCCTAAAGTTTTGTAAGCTTCTTCCGACCCAACACCATAAACATTATCCTTTTTAGGATCTAAGGTTTGCCAGTTGTCTGGAATTTTTTTCTGTGCGAAGACAGAGGTAGTCAAAAAGATATTTACTAATAAGACTAGTTGTTTCATATAAATTTGATTTATTACAACGAAAATATGAATAATTCCCTAATTCTGTAAGCAAAGGTGTTAGATATTATATGGATGGTAAGGAAAAGGGACGAATGGGGCGTGATGGAGTGCTGATGACACGGATTTTTTTCTCAATGATTCTTTATTGTAACTGTCCCTGTTGTGGCACTGCGTGTGATTGGAACGCAGATTTTTTATGATTATCATGATAAAACATGATTTATTGTTGCAGTGGTTATGATTAAAGCAGATTTTATTTTTGGTAAACCAAAAATCGGAAGAGGAATTTATTATTCAAATAATACCTCGCAGCTTTGCTGCGCATGGTCGGTTTGCGCAGTGATAATTTTTGCGCAGCAAAAAAATTTCAAAATGATGGTCGGCTTTTTCAGCCGAAGTTTTTCCATAATACCCCGATGGCTCTGCCTCGGGGATAGGAAAAACTAATCATTTTGTTTAATTTATGAAGCAAAAACGCCTCTCCAAAGGAGAGGGGTTAAAGGAGAGGTCTAACAAAACTCGTCAAAAGCCATTTTTAAATTATCAGCAATCATTTGAGCACTGCGTCCTTCTATGTGGTGACGCTCTACAAAGTGTACCAATTTACCATCTTTAAACAAAGCGATAGCCGGTGATGAAGCAGGATATGGAGCAAAATGCTTGCGTGCTTCAGCAACCGCTTCGGTATCAAATCCTGCAAAAACAGTTGTGATTTTACTTGGACGTTTATTACCTGTTAAGGATAATTTTACTCCCGGACGGGCTGCACCTGCCGCACATCCACAAACGGAATTTACTACTACTAATGTTGTTCCCGGGCTGTTAATGGCTGCATTTACAGCATCGGGGTTCGTTAGATCTTCAAAGCCTACAGCAGTTAATTCGGCTTTCATTGGCGACACAATACTTTCTGGATACATGGTATATTTATTTAGTTTATTGCTAATTCAGGATGCGAATTTACGAAATATGCATTAAAAATAGCATCCTTTTTTCCTTTATGTAATACTAACAATCAAATGAATATATTTGTTCTTCAAAATTCTATAAAAATGACTATAAAAATTGGAATACTAACTGTAGTTATAGCAATTGCAGGAATTAATATTTCCTCGGCTCAGACAAAATTAATTGAAAAAGTTTCCCGCAAAGGAACTGAACTTGTTATCTCTTATGAAAAATATAAGTTAGCAAATGGTTTAACAGTTGTGGTGCATGAAGATCATTCGGATCCAATTGTGTATGTTGATGTTACTTATCATGTAGGCTCTGCCCGCGAACAAGAGGGTCGTTCCGGTTTTGCACATTTCTTTGAGCACATGATGTTTCAAGGTTCTGAACATGTTGGCGATGAACAACATTTTAAAATTGTAAGCGAAGCTGGTGGAACATTAAATGGGTCAACCAATTTAGACAGAACCAATTATTTTGAATTGTTACCTTCCAATCAATTGGAAGTTGCTTTGTGGTTAGAGTCTGATAGAATGGGATTTTTATTGGATTCGGTTACTCAAAGAAAATTTGAAGTACAACGTGCTACCGTAAAAAACGAACGCGGACAAAATTATGATAATCGTCCCTATGGTTTAGCCGGAGAAAAAACTTCAGCAGCATTGTACCCAACCAATCATCCGTATTCATGGTTAACCATTGGTTATATCGAAGATTTAAATCGCGTTGATGTGAACGATTTGAAAAAATTCTTTATGCGTTGGTACAGTCCAAACAATGCAACTCTTACTGTTTCGGGAGATGTTACCGTTGCTGAAGTAGTGAAACTTGCCGAAAAATATTTTGGACCAATTGTTCCCGGACCGGAAATAAAACCTCAATTTTTTGCTCCTGTTATTTTGGATAAAGACAGATATGTTTCTTATGACGATAATATCCGTGCTCCAATGTTGTCAATTTCTTTTCCAACAGTTGCTGCTCGTACCGAAGATGAAGCAGCTCTTGATATTCTAGCAGATGTAATGGGTGGAAGTAAGTTTTCTGTTTTTTATCAAAATTTTGTAAAATCCCAAATAGCATTGGCTGCAAATGTTGCTCACCCAACTGCTGAATTGGCTGGCAGCTTTAATATCAACATTCGTACATTTCCTGAAAAATCTTTAGTACAAATGGATTCATTGGTTCGTTACTCATTAATAGAATTTGAAAAACGTGGTGTTACTGATGCAGACATTCAAAAATTTAAAGCAGGTTTGGAAACACAAATGATCAATTCGTTATCCAGTGTTCAGGGCAAAGGAAGTTTATTAGCATCAAACGAAACGTTTACTAATAATCCGAATTACATCACCAAGGAAATAGAGCGCTACAATAAAGTAACCAAGGAAGATGTCATGCGTGTTTATAATAAATACATCAAAAATAAATATGCAGTTTATTTAAGTGTGTATCCAAAAGGAAAACCAAATGTGATTGCAAAGCCGGATAATTATGTGTCAATGCCGAGAAATATAAATGCTCCTGAAGGTGCTGAGTACAAAAATTTAATTTACAACAAAGCGAAAGATACTTTTGATAGAAATAAAAAACCTGCTGCAGGCCCTAATCCTGTTGTAAAGGTTCCGGCATATTGGACACAAAATTTCGATAATGGATTAAAGATCATTGGAGCGAAAAGCGATGAAGTGCCAAGTATTACTTTGCAATTAAATATTGCAGCCGGACATCGGTATGAGAAAAAAGAGCAGGCAGGAATTTCCTCTTTGCTTACAAGTGTGATGAATGAATCTACTGTGAAACACAGTGCTGAAGAAATTGGTGAATTGCTTGAGAAATTAGGAAGTAGTGTAAGCATTGGAAATAATGGACAAGATATAGTTGTGTATATTTCTTCTTTGACAAAAAATATTGATGCAACTATTGCTATTGCAGAAGAGATGTTGTTTCAGCCGAAATTTGATAAAGAGGAATTTGAACGAATTAAAAAACAACAATTGGAAGCAATTGCCAATCAAGTAACACAAGCAACTACGGTGGCAAATAATGTTTATGCAAAATTATTGTATGGGAATAATCACATTATGGGAATTCCCTCTGTGGGCACAAAAGAAAGTGTGAGTGCTTTAACTTTAGAAGATGTGAAAAAATATTATGCTGATAATGTTTCTCCTACTGTTTCCACTTTGGTTGTTGTTGGCGATGTTTCTCAGGAGGCGATCATTCCTAAAATTAATTTCTTGAAAAACTGGAAAGGGAATAAAATTGTCCATCCTGTTGAAGCACCATTGCCGTCAACTGAAAAAACAAGAATTTATTTTGTAAACAAAGACAAAGCGCCACAATCAGAAATTCGTATTGGATATATGGCATTGCCTTATGATGCAACCGGTGAATATTACAGAGCGGGAATTATGAATTTTACTTTGGGCGGTGCTTTTAATAGTAGAATTAATTTGAACTTGCGTGAAGCACATGGTTTTACTTACGGAGCGCGTTCAGGTTTTTCAGGAAATCAGTTTGTTGGTCCGTATACAGCTAGTGCTGGCGTTAGAGGAAATGCGACAGATAGTTCTGTAGTAGAATTTATGAAAGAAATTAAAAACTTTTCTGATAAAGGAATAACTGATGAAGAGTTGGCATTTACAAAAAATTCGATGGGGCAAAATGAAGCCTTAAAATATGAAACTGCCATGCAAAAAGCAGGTTTTGTTAAACGTATTTTAGATTATAATTTAGATAAATCGTTTACAGATAAACAAAGTGAAATTTTAAAAGGAATTAAAAAGGAAGAAATAAATGCCCTTGCTAAAAAAGAATTGCCCTATGATAAAATGGCAATTTTAGTGGTGGGCGATAAATCACAAGTGTTTGAAGGATTAACTAAATTGGGTTATGAAGTGGTTGAGCTAGATGTGGATGGAAATCTTATAAAAGCGGATGTTAAAAAAGAAGAAGTGAAACCACCCGACTCTAAACAGGCAAATCCACCAACTCAAGGAGATAACAAAACGCCATTTGTAAAAC
>JAYVZC010000262.1:0-9010 GCA_043783695.1 Bacteroidota bacterium | reverse complement strand
TTTGTTTCGCTTTATCATACTCTTTCAGCTTAAAATAAGCAACACCCAAATTCAAATATCCGTTTACATATTTGTTGTGTATGCCAACAGCACGACTCAAATGATAAATTCCTTTTTTAATTAAGTCAGTTTCTTGGGCTTTGTTTTCGGGCTTTTCCGACAAATCGATATATGCTTTTCCTGCATTTCCGTTTACCAATGCACTATTGGGAACGGTTTGGGCATCGGCAATAAAAAGTGTTTGGTCGTTTTTCCATTCGGCATTTCTTTCAATTGTTTTTGCTCCACACCATATAACCACAATGAATCCAAAAAACACAGCAATTGTTTTTCGTGTTTGTTCTGACGAAATTTTTTGCAAAAGCCGAGTAATTAATACAGCCATTATAATTGCAAACCCAAACGAAGAGTGGTAAACCATGCGTTCGCCCATAGTTGCGCCCACATTAAAAATCAAATTGGATATCAGCAACAAGTGCAACAAATAAAACACAATTGCAAAGGATAAAATGTTTCGTTTGAAAAACAAAATAATCGCAGCTACAATCATTGAAATATGAAGAATAACAGAAGCCCAAACAGCTGAAGAGCTAAAATTTACAACCGGAATAGTGCTGTATGAATAGTCACTCGAAAGAGGTGTTGGATAAAAAAGTAATTTCAAATAGCGCAAAAGCACTTCTATTTTTGTTGCTAATTTTTCTGTTGGATTAGCATATATGTAAGGATTATTAAGCACATCGGGGTTTTCAAATTTTGCTCCCGCTCCCACAATTTTATAACGAATAGCAATATAAAAAAGAGCAACGGCAAAAAAGGGAAGCGTTACGAGTATTGACTTTGCGAAGGATTCTTTTAATACAATGTATAACAACATTGGAAGTAGAATCAATAAAGTAACAGCATATTCCTTCGATAAAAGAGCTAAAAAATAAAACAGCAATCCAACTGCCAACTGCGAATTTTTTTTGCCTTCACGATATTTAAAAACAGAAATAAACGTGAGAACAATAAATAAAAAAGATAAAATTTCATCTCTACTTTTCACGTTGGCAACGACTTCGGTGTGCATCGGGTGAATTAAAAAAATTAAGGCGGCAACAAAAGCGGCAAGATGATTTTCTTTAAAAATATAATTTCTCAGCAAATAAAATAAAAACACTATCGATAAAATATAATATACCACATTCATAAAATGTCGTACTGTTGCTGCATCATCCAATGGTTTTACTTCCGCGTTGCTTCCAAAAAGTTGCTGCTCAATTGCAAAAGTAACAACAGAAAGCGGACGATATCTTCCTCCGGAAAGTTGTTGCTTTGCACCCATGTGCCTGTAAAAACTTTCATAAGCATCGGTGCTTAGTATTTTAAAGATGCCCCTAAATCCTTCTTGTACATAGTCGTTATTCTGAATAACAATTCCATCATCAAGAGCGTATTCATTTTTAAACGAGTTTGCATAAAACACCAAGCCAATAAAAGCAAGAATCAGCGCTTGCGTTTTAAAACATTTCCAATCGCTAATCCACGATTTTTCTAGTGGTAACGGAGCTGTTTCTTTTTTATCTTTTTGTCGAGCCATTTTCTATGGTACAATTTGTGCGAATGAATATGCCTTGTTTATTTATTTTATTTGCACCTTTGTTTTATTCGTTCAAAACATTTCTTAAGCAGTAAATATAGTTAATTATCAATTTTTTTGAAAAATATTTTTAAAAATAAATATTCTTTTTTTATTTGTTCTCTTGCTTTTTTTATTGCGGGAACAGTCCTTTATTATTCTTTTTCGGGTGGGGCCGCACCCACCATCACAGGCTTTGAACGTGTTTTGCACAAAAAAGAAGTCCGGCTAAATGACGAAATGCAGGCTCTAGCAAAACGTGCAGAAACCGAAAACTATAGCGACCTTTTTTCTAAAAAACCAGACTATTACAACACGTTGATGCAAGAAGAGGGAGTTGCCTTGCTTATCTATGAAAATGACACCTTGAAATTTTGGAGCGACAATTCTATTGCAGTAGAAAATTGGGTAAAAGAGGTTTGCCTCGATTCAAAAATGGCAAAATTGCATAACGGCTGGTTTGAAGTCGTTCGCCCACAAACGAATGCCACAACAACAAAAGCAATTGTTGGATTGGTGTTAGTGAAAAACGAATATCCTTATCAAAACAAATATTTAGTGAATGAATTTCAAAAAGACTTTGCTGTTCCTGCAGAAACAAAATTAATTACCGACAATCCCAATGCTACTAATGGTGTTAAAAATTACATGGGCGATTATTTGTTTTCATTAGAATTTAATCCTGCAAACAATTCCGTTTCTCTTGTTTCCTACTTTTCTGTTTTTCTTACTCTTTTGGGTTTTGTTTTTCTAATAATTTTCTTTAAAGCCCTATGCTTAAACTCTTTTGAACGATTCGGCAGAAATTATTCTGTCCTCTTTTTTATTTGTTTGGTAATCCTTGTTCGATATCTGTCAATCAAATTTAGTTTCCCGGAAAGTGTTTACTCTTTTGATTTGTTTAGCCCAAAAGTGTTTGCCAATGCTAATTCTATTTGGCTTACCTCGCTTGGCGATTTGTTACTAAACGTTATTCTGCTTTTTTATTTAACATACATTTTTTTTAACGAATGTGAATTTAATGCTGTTGTTGTTCGATTAAAAAAAGTAAATAAGTTGGTTTTGTCATTCTTTTTTTTTCTTGCCTTCTTTTGGTTTTCTTGGTTGATAAACGGGCTCTTTACAGGCTTAATTAAAAACTCTAACATTCCGTTTGGGATAAACAATCTTTTTACACTTAACCTGTATAGTTATGTAGGCATTATTGTTATTGGCTTGTTGCTCTTTGTATATTTTTTATTTGCAGACAAGTTGGTGTCTGTTTTAAAACAGCTAAAACTCAATAACAAACAGTACGCACTTGTTTTTGTAGTTTCCGCTTCGGTTCACACGCTTCTTTCTCATTGGCTTGGCACGCTCGATTTAATCGTTATTTTCTGGCCATTCTTATTGGTGCTCTCCATTGCTTTGATAAAACAAAAACAGCTTGTTTACCCTTTTTCCAGTATTGTTTTTTTAGTCTTTCTTTTTTCACTTTATGCCGTTCATATTTTTATTAAACACTCCGCAATAAAAGAAGTAGAAAGCAGAAAAATTTATGCTGAAAAATTAGCTGCCGAACAAGATCCTGTTGCAGAGCTTTTGTTTCAAGATGTAGAAAAAAAAATGAAAACCGATACCATTCTTTTATCATTGGTAAGCGGATTTGAAAAACACCCTGAAGAATTTGAAAAGCGAATCAAGCAAGAATATTTTAGTGGGTTTTGGGAAAAATACGATGTACATGTTGCTCTTTTTGACAGTGCCTGTGCGCCTGTTGTTCGTTCACAAAATCCATTGTTCGACAACAACTTTTATTTTGATGATTTAATACAAAAAAAGGGGAAAGAAACACCTTGTGAAGGATTTTATTTCATTAACAACTCATCCGGTAAAATAAGTTATTTGGCAAAATTTGTTTTGCACAAACACCCTGAATCAACTTCAAAATATGGAACCATTTATGTCGAACTGGACGCAAAATTTATTTCTGATGAAATTGGATTTCCCGAACTCTTACTCGATAGAAACATTGGTTTGTCGCAAGAGTTGAGCAATTATTCCTATGCAAAATACAAGCACAATCAACTTTTAAATCAGTACGGAAAATACTCCTACAGCTTAACAGCCGATGATTTTAAAAATTCTTCCTCTGTTTTTGTTTTTCAAAACAAAGACGGATTTAATCATCTTCTTTATCGCCCCGACCCAGAAACGCTAATTGTACTGAGCAAACTAAACGATGGTGCGGTTGGCAAGGTAACCACGTTCTCTTACCTTTTTGCCTTTTTTAGTTTGCTTTTATTGTCGATTTTAGTTTTTCGACAAATTTCTTTGGGCCAATTATTTGAAAATTTTAGTTTTAAATATCGCATACAAGTGCTATTGGTATTAATTGTTTTGGTTTCACTTGCTTTGTTTGGTGGTGGAACAATTTATTATATCAAACAACAGTTTGAAGTAAAAAACAAAGAAAATATCAGCGAAAAAACGCATTCTGTTTTAATAGATGTAGAAAGCAAGCTGTCTTCCGAAACGACCTTAAATAAAGAGTTAACAGAATATGTTTCTTTTATTTTGAAAAAGTCTTCTTCCATTTTCTTTACGGATATTAATTTTTATGACACACAAGGAAATCTTTATGCCTCCTCTCGTTCAAAGGTTTTTGATGAAGGATTAACATCTAAAAAGATGAACCCGGAAGCGTATTTACAACTTTCAATTTTGGGAAAAACAGAGTTTATTCATGACGAAAGAATAGGAAAATTAGAATATTTGTCCGCATACATTCCATTTAAAAACAAAGATGGTAAACTACTAGCTTATTTGAATTTGCCGTATTTTGCCAAGCAAAGTGAATTGGAAAAAGAAATTTCCGGTTTCCTTGTTGCCTTGATAAATATTTACGTTTTGCTTTTTGCTTTGTCAATTGTTACAGCTATTTTTATTTCTAATTATGTTACCAAGCCACTCAAATTAATTCAAGATAAACTAAGTAAAATCAAACTTGGAAAAACCAACGAACCTATTGAGTGGAAAGAAAATGATGAGATTGGAAGTTTGGTAAGCGAGTACAATAGAATGATTACAGAGCTTTCAAAAAGTGCTGAATTGTTGGCGAAATCGGAGCGAGAAAGCGCTTGGAGAGAAATGGCTAAACAGGTGGCACACGAAATTAAAAATCCACTTACGCCTATGAAATTAAGCGTACAACATTTGCAACGCACCTGGAAAGATGATGGTCCTGATATGGATCAAAAGATGGAGCGCCTAACAAAAACCATCATCGAACAAATTGATACTTTATCGAATATTGCTACAGAGTTTTCTAATTTTGCGAAAATGCCAAAAGCAAATTTGGAAAAAATTAATATCAAAGAAATTATTGTAAATACAATTGCCTTGTTTCACGATTCTGAAAATTTGCAAATTATTTTTGATACAGAAATTTCTTCCGAAGCGTTTGTAAATGCCGACAAAGAACAGCTTTTGCGCGTATTCAACAACCTTATTAAAAACGCTACACAAGCCATTCCGGAAGAGCGAAAAGGAAAAATTATTGTTGCCCTCAAGCACGAAAAACAACATTTTCTGATCTCTGTTTCTGATAATGGAAACGGGATAAATGACGATGTTCTCGAGAAAATATTTGTTCCAAATTTTACTACCAAAACAGGCGGAATGGGACTTGGTTTGGCAATGGTAAAAAACATTGTTGAAACCGTAGATGGAAAAATTTGGTTTGAAACAAAAGCCGGAATCGGCACAACGTTTTATGTTTCGCTGCCTTGTTATTTGGAAGAATAATTTTAATTTTCTTCGTTCAAAAAAACACCTTTCCCATCCAATACATTTCGTATATTCGTATCCTATAATTTATGATTCGCATGAACAGACCAATACGTGTTTTAGTTGCTAAAGTTGGGCTCGATGGACATGATCGCGGAGCAAAGGTAATTGCTTCTTTTTTGCGTGATGCAGGAATGGAAGTGATTTATACCGGCTTACGTCAAACACCAGAAATGGTTGTGAACGCTGCTCTTCAAGAAGATGTGGATGCAATCGGAATAAGCATTTTGTCGGGGGCACACAATACCGTTTTCCCTAAAATAATGACACTAATGAAAGAAAAAGGCTTAAACGATGTTCTTCTTACAGGTGGTGGAATTATTCCTGATAAAGACATTAAAAAGCTGAATGAATTGGGTGTGGGAAAACTTTTTCCTCCGGGAACCGACACGAAAGAAATTATTGAGTACATCACAAATTATGTTAAAGAACATCGAAACTTTTAGACCTTGTGTTCTCTAAAAACGGTTAAATAAAAACGTAAACTCTTGCGTTTTTGCGATAAAAAAATAAAAAACAATGATTTTCGAAAACCTATTAACAATAATTGAAAATGGCGTTTTAACAATCACCATTAATCGCCCAGACAAATTAAATGCACTGAACAAAAAAACAGTGGAGGAAATTGGACTTGCTGTAAAAGATGGAGAGTCAAACATTGAAGCAAAAGCAATGATTATTACTGGCTCCGGACCAAAATCATTTGTTGCAGGAGCCGATATCGCTGAATTTGTAGGGCTTTCCGTTGAACAAGGAAAAGCGTTGGCACAAGCAGGACAAGCTGTTTTTAAAAGTATTGAAACCTGTTCTAAGCCTGTAATTGCTGCCGTAAACGGATTCGCATTGGGTGGTGGTTGCGAATTATCAATGGCTTGTCATTTAAGAATTGCTAGCGATAACGCAAAATTTGGTCAACCGGAAGTAAACCTTGGATTGATTGCTGGATATGGCGGAACACAACGTTTAATCCAATACATTGGAAAAACAAAAGCAATGGAATTACACATGACTGGCGAGATGCTAAATGCGGAGCAAGCGTTGAATTTAGGTTTAGTAAATTATGTGGTTGCTCCCGATCAATTGATGGCAAAGTGTTTGGAGATTATTGAAAAAATAAAAACAAAATCGCCTAAAGCAATTGCGGGTGTTATAAATAGTGTGAATGCTTATTTCGAAAACGGTATAGATGGCTTTAATGTTGAGATTAACGAGTTCGGAAAGTGTTTTGCAACAGAGGATTTTAAAGAAGGAACATCTGCGTTTTTAGAAAAACGCAAAGCAAATTTTACAGGAAAATAAAACCGTTCAAAGTTTAAACTTAACTTGAATCCCTTAAAAAAACTCGCATCACAAACGGCCATTTACGGTTTGCCTACCATTGTGGGGCGATTGCTGAATTACTTACTCAATCCCCTTTATGCTTATAGTTTTAGCACCACAGAAATGGGTGTTGTTACCTCTGCTTATGCTTATGTTTCTTTTCTTTTAATTTTTCTCACTTATGGGATGGAAACAGCACTGTTTAAGTTTTCGCAATCCGAAATTGATAAACAAAAAGTTTATACGACTGCTTTAATTTCTCTAATCATTTCCTCTTTTCTTTTCATAACACTTGGTTGGGTTTTTTCTTCTTCTATTGCTGAAGGTGTAACATTTAAAGGTCATCCGGAGTATGTGATTTGGTTTGCTACCATCATCGGAACAGATGCCTTAACGGCTATTCCCTTTGCAAAACTTCGTGAACAAGGCAAAGCAAAACGTTTCGCCATCATTAAAACAATCAATATTATAATCAATGTTGGTCTTAATTTATTTTTTATTCTCTTTTGCAAAAGAGTTTACGATGCTCCAGAATCTGATTACAAAGGCTTTGTAGATGTTGTTTACAATCCGGCAATTGGTGTGGGCTATATTTTTATTTCCAATCTTGCCGCAAGTTTAATTACACTTCTCCTTCTTTCTCCCGAGATTTTAAAAATAAAATTTGATTTTGATTCTGTCATTTGGAAAAAAATGATGCGCTATGCAATGCCTTTGTTAATAGCTGGTTTGGCAGGAATGGTGAACGAAACGCTTGATCGTGTTTTGCTAACACATTTAATTCCGGATGAAAAAGAAGCGCTCTCACAAGTAGGAATTTACGGCTCCTGTTATAAGGTTTCCATCATCATGACCATTTTTATTCAAACCTTCCGATTTGCTGCAGAACCCTTCTTTTTCAGCCATTCCAAAGAAAAAGATTCTAAAAAAACGTATGCCGACATTATGAAATATTTTGTGGTTATTTGCTCTATAATTTTTTTGGGAACAATGATGAACATTCAGTGGATTCAATATTTTGCTGGATCAGCAGCGTTTAGAACGGGGATTAAAGTAGTTCCTATTTTGCTTTTAGCAAATATGTTTCTGGGTATTTTTTGGAATCAATCCATTTGGTATAAACTCACAGGACAAACACATTATGGTGCTTTCTTAACCATTTTTGGAGCAGTTATCACTGTTATTTTAAATATTTATTGGATTCCCCGAATCGGATACATGGGCTCTGCTTGGGCTACACTCATTTGTTATGCTAGCATGATGATTGTTTCTTACTTTTTAGGTAATAAACATTACCCTGTTAATTACGATTTGAAACGCATCTTCGCTTATTTGGGTTTATCTGTAACTTTGTACTTTATAAGCGTTTTGATAAAAAGCAACCACACAACAATTAACCTTGTTATAAACAATTTGATGCTGCTTGGGTTTGTTGCTGTTGTTTGGAAAATGGAAAAGAATAATTTTAGAAAATTAGTATGAAAGTAAAAATCATAAATAAATCAAAACACGAATTACCAAGCTATGTAACGGGTGGAGCAGCGGGAATGGATTTGAGAGCAAATATTGCCGAGCCTTTTATTTTAAAATCTTTAGAAAGAACATTGGTGGCAACGGGCTTGTTTATTGAATTGCCGCTTGGATACGAAGCACAAATTCGTCCTCGTAGTGGCTTAGCATTTAAAAATGGACTAACTGTGTTAAATTCTCCAGGCACAATTGATGCGGATTACAGAGGAGAAATAAAGGTGATTCTTGTAAACCTTTCAAAAGAAAATTTTACAATTAACGATGGAGAACGTGTAGCACAAATGGTAATTGCGAAACACGAACAAGCTGAATGGGTTGAAGTTGAACAACTGGAAGAAAGCGCAAGAGGCGAGGGCGGATTTGGAAGCACAGGAAAAAAATAACCCATCCTACCCCCCCCAAATGGGAGAAGACAAGACGCGAATTAAGGTATAAAAGGATTTTTTTATAAATATAATTTCAATGTTTAACAAATATAATTTTCTCACCAATAGCCCCTTTCCCTTTGGGGACGGGATGAAGGGGTGGGACTTTGTCTTATGAAGATAATTATCCCGATGGCCGGAATGGGCAAAAGAATGCGCCCACACACACTTACTACCCCAAAACCACTTATTCCAATTGCCGGAAAACCAATGGTTCAGCGCATTGTGGAAGACATCATCAACGTTTGTGATGAAAAAGTGGATGAAATTGCTTTTGTTGTTGGTC
>JAYVZC010000261.1:0-3807 GCA_043783695.1 Bacteroidota bacterium | reverse complement strand
TAACAGAACCACAACTATTAGTTGCTGTAACAGTATATGTTCCCGCTGCTGATGCCGTTATAGCTGCTGTTGTTTCGCCCGTATTCCATGAGTAAGTGCTTCCTCCGGAAGCTGTAAGTGTTACACTACTGCCTGCGCAAATAGTTGTGCTACCGCTGGCATTTATCATCGGAGACGGAGAAGGATTTACCGTTAGTGTTAGCGTACTAAAAATGGTATCGTTACAAGGAGTTATAGCTCCAAATGAAATAAGGTAAGTTCCTGCAGCTGACGGTGTATAGTCAGTAGTTAAAGATGTTGGAGTCGAAAAAACTCCGCTTCCCCCACTTTGCCAAATTGTTCCAGAGTAATTTCCAGTTGCTGTTCCCGTTAAACTTAAAGGCGCTCCAACACAAGCTGTAGCAGATGGTCCTGCATTTGAAGTTATTGGAACAAATGGTGCGTTACACCCATTATTTAAATAGGTTTGAACACCTGGCCATGAAAAATCAACACGATCACCATTCCCTCCGCTTATATTCGTTAATAAGGAAACATCATATGTGGCAGTATCCGTGCACCCTGTTGCCGTATTAGCCAGAATTAAAGAGCGTGTACTGGGAGCAGCAGTATAGTTTTTAAAATGTCCAGTTGTTACGGTGTAATTAGCATTATGATAAACAACATATAACGTATCTGTTAGAGTTGAAAATGAATTATCAACTGTACTTGGATTGGTACTTGCGATCATTAATACATTTGCACCTCTTGGAATAATTCCTCCTGGAGGTTCAATCAAACGACCACAACTAGCAACAACAGTAGCTTGCAAAGCCGCAGTAGCAGAAGCTGTAGTAGCATTTTGAATTAACCCTAACCAGGGAATAGTTGTAGTAGGCCATTTATTAATTAAATAAGCCCCTGTTGCACCCTGCCCGTAAATACCAATGTTAGAAATATTAATAGGATTTGGACCTACTCTAAAGCGAACCATTTCATTATTTGGTTCCAAAGAGGTCGAATTGCAAGCATCAACCAAAATACTTTCAATTTCAAAACATTTGGCAGGTATTTGTGCTTTTGCAGTTAGTGATAAAAATGCAAATCCGATGGCACAACAAAATAATTTTCGGGAAAGGAATTTAATATGCTTCATTTTAATATGTTTTAGAAATATGCAAAGGGCATATTGGAGTTTCAAAAACTAAAATGATGAAGCGGTTTTAAGAGTATCCTATTAATTAGAAGGATTCTTTTAGGGTGTTCACTAAATCAAAAATTCTTTCATGTGAATTTTCAATACAATATTAGATCAATAAAATCAAGGGAGCCTAAAGCGTAGTTTAAATTTATATGAAATTATTGGTAGGGTGTGTTAAAACAAAGTCAACAAAAAGAAGGTGAACGATAAATAATTTATTCTTTTGATAGATCCCTATAAATTTCAACAGTTTTTTTGCCATTTTTATCAATGCATCCTCTAAACATTCCAGTTGTATTAAATTGAAATGTAATATTTCCTTTGTGGTCGATTGCGATTAATCCACCTCTGCCGCCTACAGATTTTAATTCTTCGTTTATAACTTTGTTTGCCGCCTTTGAAACCGACATTTTTTTGTACAACATTAATACGTGGACTTCATGTGACGCTACAATTCGGATAAAATCTTCACCATGCCCCGTACAAGAAACCGCACAGGTTTTATTATTCGCATAGGTTCCAGAACCAATTAAAGGAGAGTCACCAATTCGATTATATTTTTTATTTGTTATGCCCCCAGTTGAGGTGCCAGCAGCAAGATTTCCATAGCCATCAAGAACAACACAGCCAACTGTTCCAAATTTATTAACACTATCTAAAGATTCAATAGAGCCATGTCCTTCATTATCCAATTGAGTTTTTGTCGAATCACGAATTTTCATCATTTCATCCCATCTTTTTTGTGTGAAAAAATAGGATGTATCAACTATTTCCAATCCATTTTCCTTTGCAAATTGTTCTGCACCATTTCCACTTAGGAATACGAATTGCGATTTGTTCATTATTGTTTTTGCTGCGCTAATCGGATTTTTGATTGTTCGTACATTCGTAACTGAACCGCATTTTAGATTACTTCCATCCATTAGTGCGGCATCCATTTCATTTGTACCTGAATTAGTAAAAACAGAACCTTTTCCCGCATTAAAAAGTGGAGAATCTTCCATAACTTTTATGACTGCTTCTACTACATCGGTTGCCTTTGCACCCTTGGACAACATAGAATATCCAAGATCTAAAGCTTCACCCATAACTTTTTTATAGGCTTCCTCTTCTTCAGGGGTATATTTTCTTTTTAACATGTTTCCAGCACCACCGTGAATAGCAATAGCAAATTTATTTTTCATGATAGGAGAATTAGTAGAATCAATTTTTGTTTGAGCTAAAACAGGTGTAATAAAAAGAAGCAAAAGACCGATATTGTATATAATTTTCATTGTATAAATTTAAAACTTATAACCATATGTTATTCCAGTAATAAAATCAATTCTTGGATTTTTGATATTTTTCTGAAATTGGTTCATGCAAAAAATGTCTATTCGATTTTTAAGATTAAACTTATATGCAAAATCAACTCCTAAGCATATGGCTTCCGTTCTATTTCTTTTGTTAAGCCTATAAAATTGCTCTCCGGACAGGGAAAGGCTATAAGTCCTATTAAATCGATAATATGCTGTAATTTTATTTCTACTAAAATATTTATTAGGTCGATAATGATCAAATAAATCAAGACCATAATTTTGTTCTTGAATTCGACTGCGAAATTGAAAATAAAACTTTTTGTATCCTTTAGAAAAAGTCAAATCTGCATACAGCCTTTGGACATCATTATAATAATTGTCAAGATTCCTTAATTTGACAAAGCGATAATTTCCGGATACAGATATGTAATTATTAATTTTATAACTTAATCCTACATCCAAAAAAATGGAACCAATTTCAGCGTAATTTTGATTCAATGCTAGTTGACTGAAACAAATTGCTGAAAAGCGCTTGTTTATCTTTTTTTCGACATTTATCCCCGGCCAAAATGTTGCATCCTTTTGCTTTTGTCCAAAAGTAAAAGTACTTAAAAACAAAGAAAAAACGAATATTAGCTGAGCTTTTTTTAACATAACTAATTATAGTATTGATAAACGGACTTTCTAATAGAAATAATTTCTCCCTTGCTGTTATAGTATGTCCGCTCAACCAATGATCCTTTACTATCATATTTATAAGTAGTTTTCTTTTTCATTTTTCCTTCAGCAGACAATAGCTGTTCCTCATCCTTTTGACCAAAATTATTGTAATGAATTTTAACTTTTTCGATTACAGTATTTGTTGAATCGTATGTGGTTTCTTCCGTTTTGTCATTTAAATTGTCATAAGTAGATATTGTTTTGCGTAACAACTTGCCATTCTTGTCAAATTCATTGTGTTCAACTATATCATTGTGCTTATTGTAAACATAAGTATCATAATTTTTAAATGTACTATCGGAATTTAACTCAACTTCCGAAATAATGTTTCCATTTTTATCGAAAACATTATTTGTTCGTTTACTTATTTCCAAAGAGTCCTTCTTAATGTCCTTCTGCTCAATAGAAATTGATTTTATTTTCATATCCTTTGCTGTACGTCTGCTCTGAGCATTAGCAACAATTGAACTGAGTAATATAAAGCCAAATATAATTTTAAATCTATTCATTTCTCTTGCTCTTTTATTTGAACACAATAATATTCCCGATATCAGAATTTTCTTTTCGCTTTTTTAGATTTACTTCAATTATTACAGCAGAGTCGTTTGG
>JAYVZC010000260.1:0-3808 GCA_043783695.1 Bacteroidota bacterium | reverse complement strand
TGACACTGTGACTTTCGAGCTGTTTCTAACGCAAGAAATCAAAGCCGCAGGCAAAGAGGTATTAAAGCATTTAAGAGATCTAAAACCTATTACTGATGAAATGAGCGTAGAACAAAAGCTTGCTATCATCCAAACTGAGTTTGAGCGTTTGTATGACCCTAATCACCCTGTGCGTTTTGCCATAGAAACGCTGGATAGTGTGGAGGAAGTGAGGATAATTAAGGAGGCTCTCAAATGAGTTATGAATTATAAGTTATGGGTTATGGGTTATGATTAAAAAGAAATATACACATAAGGAATTAATGCAAATGGCTATTGACGTGATGAACAAAAGCGTCAATGAACCAAGACCCGATGGCAAAGTTCCACCTAAAGTAGGTGCCGTATTGCTTTTCCCTGATGGCAGAATAGAAACAGCTTTTAGGGGAGAACTTCGTGAAGGTGATCACGCTGAATTTACTTTGCTAGAAAGAAAGTTTCCTAACGAAAACTTGGAAGGCTGTATTTTATACACAACCCTTGAGCCTTGTATGGAACGCAACCCACCAAAAGTGCCTTGCTGCCGCAGAGTTACCAATGCCCGTATCAAAAAAGTGTTTATTGGTATTGAAGACAAAGACCCCAAAGGCAAAGGTATAAAGCATTTGGAAAATCACGGTGTAGAATATAAGATGTTTGACAGAGAATTTCAGCGTGTTATTGAGGAGGAAAACAAAGTGTTCTTGAAACAAGCCCTTCAACGAAAATTAGAAGCTGAGGAGGAAGAAGATTTGCGTACATCTTTTGAATTTCCAGTGGCAAATTATGACAGCAGTAAGTTTTCAGAAGAAGCACTTCAAAAGTTTATCAAAGAAGCAAATTTGGATTACAAACCAACGGATGACGCATTTTTGGAGTATTTGGCTGACTTTGGTGCAATGGAATGGGATAAAGAAAAGAAGATTTTAGTTCCTACAGGATATGGCATATTGCTTTTTGGTAAAAATCCACGAACTAAATTCAAAAATGCGGTTTTGAAAGCTCACGTATCTTATGGCGGTAGTAAAATAGAACCTAAAGATTTTGATCAAGCCTTAGTGCTTTTACCAGACCAGATTGAAGAATGGTTGAAAAAAGTTTTACCCCTTTCAAAAGATACTAGTGGTTTCAAACGAAAAGATGTTCCGGATTTCCCTGTTGAAGTTTTACGTGAGGCGATTGTAAATGCGTTGGTTCATAGAGATTACGAAATTGAAGGGGCGAAATGTGAAATCAAGATTGAGGAGAATAAGATAATTGTAACCAGTCCGGGTAAACCCCTTCCAGCAATTACTTTGGAGGAGTTAAATACCTTTGAGGCACCTTCATTAAGCCGAAACCCGATTATCACTTATGCTTTCAGCTTGATGGATTACGTGGAGGAGAAAGGTTTTGGAATGAAAACATTCAAGAGTTTGAATAAGGAATACAGATTACCCATTCCAAAATACACTTTCAAAGAACCTTTCTTGACGTTAACTTTTCCAAGAACCACAGAAGCGGTTAAAGAGATTATTGGAAAAGGCAGCATAGATTATTTGAGCACAGAAGAACTTAATAACTTTGAGATATTTAGAGAAAAACGACTTATTTCTAAATCTGAGTTTGTTGAGTTTACTGGATTGACAACTCGAACGGCAGAACGTTACTTAAAGGAGTGGACTGAAAATGGATTATTGAAAAAAGTGGGTTCAGGACCGAGTACTAAATATGTAATGAATGAATAATTATCTCGCCAAAATCTCGCCAAAATGGCGGGATACAGTTATTCATAAGCTGTCAATTTTAGTTATCTCGCCAAAATCTCGCCAAAGTGGCGAGATAGAAAGAATAGGCTTAAAAAAAGAATAAGCAATGGACTCACAAAGGGCTCAAATATCGCCAGTGAAAATCCTTAATAGCCGATTAGTCACTGTTGGTCAAATGTTTGTGGTTTTATTAAAGGGCTCAAAGAAGGAATAAATGAAAATAAAAAAAGTTGAAATAAAAGATTATAAAGCCTTCTACGGAAAGAATGAATTCAACGTAGAAGGCAAAAACCTTTTCATCTATGGCGAAAACGGAAGTGGTAAAAGTTCCTTTTACTATGCCTTAAAGGACTTCTTTCAATCATCAACTGAAACATTGAGTTATGACGAAACCGAAAATATATTCCTGACCAAAGCACAAAAAGGCAAAGGATATATTGAAGTAACTTTTAACCCTGATAAAGATGGAACTGCCACAGATAAAAAATACACGGTTAAGAAAAGTTCAAAAAACACCTATGCGGCAGGCGATACCAGTATTCGGGATGCCATCAAACTCAAAAGTTTTCTAACTTACAAACACCTGCTTGGTATTCATTACATCAAAAAAGATAAAGAAATCGACTTGTTTGATTTGTTGGTGAAAGGTGTACTCAAGCATTTTAAAAGTGTGGCCATTACTGGGAATAAAGAATTAGGTGAACTTTGGGAAGAAGTGGAAACTGCCATTGCAAAAGAAACCAGTTAGGCGTTTAACATCACCCAAAAGAAAAATGAAGTTGACAAAACCATCAACGCTTTCGATACGGCTTTCAAAAAACTGTTTGATACCAACAGCATTGAAAACATCCTGAAATACGCCCAACCCATTCTTGACAAATTCGGACACAACATAGAATTAAAACTCAACTACACCCAAGCAAAACCAACAGCAGATTATAAAGACATTGAGCGGAACCACGTAAGGGTAAAAATAAAATATCTTGGCAAAGAAATAGACAAGCCGCATATCTTTTTGAACGAAGCAAAACTTTCTGCCATTGCGATTTCTATTTATTTAGGGATGGTAAAAAGGCATATTCAGGGCATTCCTTGCAAAGTACTTTTTCTTGACGACATCTTCATTGGCTTGGATATTTCCAACCGTTTACCGCTTTTGGAAATACTCAAATCTGACTTTGCCAATTATCAAGTTTTTATTACCACCTATGACAAACCTTGGTATGAGTTTGTAAAAACAAATTACTTGAATAACAACACAAGTTGGAAGTGCTTTGAAATTTATGCAGGTCGTTCAAAAAAAGGTTTTACCATTCCCGTTGTAAAAGAAATCAAAGGTCCTGGCAACAATGATCATTTAACTTACTTCATTCAGACAGCAGAGGACTATCATAACAAAGGCGACAATAAAGCATCAGGAGTTTACCTGCGTTCGGCATTTGAAGCCATATTAAAACAATTCTGCTTTGGAAAAGTGACCGTTAAATTTGTAGTTGACCAAAGCAAACTAACCGCTAACGACTTTTGGACAGCGACAAAAAATCATAATCAAGCCACTGGTTTGACACAGAATACAAAGAACGAGATTGACATTCTTTTGCCATTAGTTTTAAATCCTCTAAACCACAACGACATCAACAAGAACGAGCATAGTAGTGAAATTGGAAGGACGATAAACATTTTGAAGATATTAAAAACGGAACTGAATGTATAAGCCAACCCTTCACAGCCACACACATTGCCAAGCCGCTCAAGCCAACGCTAAAACCTAAGCTTGGCAAAGAGTGTGTCTGCCCAACCGCACGACCAAAACGACCAACAAACCAACGGACGAAAAAGAACACCGAACCGATAACAGGCGTTTGGCAAAAAAGCGGGTTCAGTGGTTAATTGAAGTTTTGTGCTTCGTATCAAGTTCAGTGGTAGCAGACAGTTTAGTGCTTCGAAATCCGCCACTGCGCCAAGCGCCAAACCGTGTGTGACTTGAACAACAATCATCGGATTGTTGATGCTTTATAACAGATGAGAGTAGGTCTCTCAGT
>JAYVZC010000259.1:0-3812 GCA_043783695.1 Bacteroidota bacterium | reverse complement strand
CAAGAATAAACCATATTCCCATCAATGTTGTATTGTGTTTTTAATGTATCAATCAAATTTGAATAAATCCAATATCATCCACGGCAGTTCCAAATCCTGCATTCCAGTATTGGTATCCGCCCGAAAAAGTTCCATTCGGATAAACAAAAATTACATTTGCTGTATCGGCTATTGGCATAAAGTTAGAATATGCTTGTTCTGAAGAAGCGTTAGAAGTATAACCGTGCAAATCAAACACTAATGGACGAGCAGAAGTTCCTGTGTATGCAGCAGGAATATATACTCTATAATTTCGATAAATACCGCCAGAGATAATGCTATCAATTATAGTTGTTTGAGCAAATGAAATTGATGTCAACAAAGTGAATGAGGAGAGTAGTAGTTTTTTCATAATACGAATTTAATTAATTTTCACCACAGATTACACAGATTTGCTCAGATAATTTGTTGATTAGCTAATTTTATAAAAATAATTTCAAATGTGCGACCCCACTGGGGTCGTATGTTTCTAGCAAAACGTTAATCCTATAGACCTTCGACCCCAGATGGGCTCGGACAATACGTTTATGATTATGGTATAATAAAATTGTAGACATCTTTAAGCAAAAAAAGCCGTTCCAAATTGAAACGACTTTTAATAATCAATATTATTCAGATTTAGCTATTTAACATAACTGGCATAACCAACATTAAAATATCTTCTGCAGGATTTTCTTTTTCTGTTGGCAATAAAATTCCCGCACGATTAGGCGCACTCATTTCTAAGTTTACATTTTCGCAATTTAAATTGCTTAACATCTCAGCCATAAATTTAGAATTGAATCCAATTTCCATGTCTTCACCACCATACTGACACGTTAATCTTTCGCTTGCTTCGTTAGAAAAATCAAGATCTTCCGCAGAAATGCTTAATTCACTTCCTGCAATTTTCAAACGTACTTGGTGAGTTGTTTTGTTAGAGAAAATAGAAACGCGTCTGATAGAACTCAAGAAAGAAACACGATCAACTGTTAATTTATTTGGATTTTCTTTTGGAATAACTGCTTCGTAGTTTGGATATTTTCCGTCAATTAAACGGCAAATTAAATTTGTATTTTCAAAAGAGAAAAATGCATTGGTATTGTTGTATTCAATTTTTACATTTCCACTAACGCTAGACAATGTATTTTTTAATAAGTTCAAAGGTTTTTTAGGAATGATGAAAGAAGAAGCCGCTTTTGCTTTTGCATCTGTTCTGCGGTAACGTACTAATTTATGAGCATCGGTAGCAACAAACGTGATGCTGTCTGTTGCTAATTGACAAAATACACCAGACATAACGGGACGAAGTTCATCGTTACCAGTTGCAAAAATTGTTTTGTTGATTGCAGAAGCCAATACACTTGCATCAATATCAAGCGATGAGCCCGATTCCAATGCCGGCAATTTTGGAAATTCTTCTCCATTGTGACCTGTTAATTTGTATTTACCATAATCAGAAATTATTTCAATACCGTATTTTTGATTATCAACAGAGAATGTCAAAGGTTGGTCAGCAAATGTTTTTAAAGTATCCAACAATAATTTTGCAGGAACAGCAATACTACCCGAGTCTTTCGATTCGATGTTGATAGACGTTGTCATTGTAGTTTCCAAATCCGATGCAGAAATTTTCAATTGACCTTTATCAATTTCGAAAAGGAAATTATCTAAAATTGGCAATGCATTATTGGAGTTAAGCACACCACTAATGGCTTGTAATTGTTTTAATAATGAAGTACTGGAAACAATAAATTTCATATCGAGCTAGTTTAATAGGTTTTTCGTTTTTACTTAGCAAATATAAATATTAAAACAAAAAAAAGGAGGATTTGCAACTTTAGTTTCAATTAACTTTTTAACAAAAAATGTCTTGTTTTAAGGGACTAAATACTATTTTGGTTGAAAATGTTTAAACTTTTGGCTTGTTTGCTGGGAGGTTTATAGGTTTAACTCCTCCTTTTTGGAAATAATCAACCGAAGGCATCACTTTCCCGAACATATAAAACTGAACCATTACAAAATCAATTCCATTGTTCATTAATGCATCCATACGCTCTTGATCAAATTTCAATAGTTTTCCATCTTTACCGTATACTTCTTTTTTAGGGTACCTTGCAAAGAATTTTACCATATTCACTTTCCCATTTTTATCAGTTACGGTAAGAACATTAATGGGCTGAGATTTCATTGCCGAATCAATTTGATTTTGTTTTAAGTCCACTTCAAAACTCTCGAAGCTTAATATTTGAAAATAGGATAAATACTGTTTTACTGCAATTGGATCAACACTAGAAACTATTTTGTTATCAGAAAGCATTTTAATTTCATAATCGTTGTTTCCTTTTACTGTCAATTCATAACCAAATGAAGGGTTATAAGGCACTTCCATTTTTACCGATTTAATATCATTTGGATTGTATTCAAAAACGGTACGATCTCTCCAGCCTTTCTCTTCTGTAAAATATCGAGTAGTTAAATAACCTTCGAAACCCGGAATGTAGGTTACAAAGGGTCGCTCCATGGCTGCCATCGTTTCAGGATTAATCATAATCATATAGGTGCCTTTCATATTTTGTGTTTCGGTTCCTACATAATATGCTTTTGTAAGCTCACCTTTCTGATAGATTTCGCACTTCACTGCTTTAGCTGCCAAACGCTTCATTACATTGTCTTTTGCCTTTTTTCCAACAGGTTCTTTTACATCTACATTGGCAATTGTAACTAAAAGTGTTTGCAATGCATCCATACGCACACCATACTTTCCATTTACTTTCCATTTACCATTTTCACCTCTCTCCAAAGTTAGGTTGCGCCCATTTTTATCTGCTAAAAATATTTTGGTTATTGAGGCAGTATCCTTCACAGCAAAATTTTTCATTTCTGCATCGATAGTTCCTTTTCTATTGTGGCGAATGAACCAAAATGTGATTGAACCCATTATGATTACTAAAATAATTGCTATTCTGTTTCTAAGCATTAGGATGAGTATTTACGTTTACGTCTAATATTATATATGATTCCAAATACAACTAATATCAACAATGGTAAGCCACTATTTATGAGTTGCCATTTGATGCGTTCATTCTTTAATTTTTTCTTATCCAACAATCGCAAAGTTAATTCTCGGGCACGAACTCCAATTAAACCAGAATCATCGCAGAGATAATTTACACAATTCAAAAGAAAATTTTTATTTCCGTAAGTCTGATTTGTATATTTATCATAACCCAGAGGCAATTTTTTTTGTGAACGATAATCAATATCGTTGCGAATTATATCACCATCCGATAGTACAATCATTTTTGATTTTACTCCATCTGCTTTATAGCCAATTGCACTATCTTTTGCAATTTTAGGATCCAAATGATTTTTAAACATCGATTCAAATTCTCCTTCTAATAAAACAGCAACATTTCTATACGGATTGTTAAAACGGGTTTCATCTTGAGGCATATTTACCATTCGCAAATCTACACGAACAGGGGCAATAATTGATTTTGAATATCTAGATGATTGAAGTAAAATGGTTTTCTTAATTCCTTTTTGAGCAATAGTATCAATACTTGCAACAAAATCCATTTTTATAACATCCAAATTTTTTACAATCGGATGACTTGCTGTCGGCATTATTAATGGAGAAAAAATCCATGGTTTCATTTGAATATTTGCTGGTTGTCCCCGCATTGAAACATTCACAGGTATTACAGAAGATTGCATATCCACAATCATATCAGGATTAATTCTTACTCCATATTTAAAAAGCATATCATCCAATCTTAAATTGAACGGAA
>JAYVZC010000258.1:0-9033 GCA_043783695.1 Bacteroidota bacterium | reverse complement strand
ATGGAAACACTAAAAGCATTATCACCAAAAGATTTTGTAACTGACCAAGAAGTACGCTGGTGCCCAGGTTGCGGTGATTACTCTATATTAAAACAAGTGCAAACGGTAATGCCTGAGTTGGGAATTCCACGCGAACAAATTGTTTTTATTTCCGGAATAGGATGCTCCTCTCGTTTTCCTTATTACATGGAAACATTTGGAATGCACAGCATTCACGGTCGTGCCACAGCAATCGCAAGTGGACTAAAAGCAACACGCCCCGATTTAAGTGTTTGGATCGTTACAGGTGATGGCGACTCTTTATCTATTGGTGGAAATCACCTCATACATTTATTGCGAAGAAACTTTAATGTGAATGTTTTATTGTTCAACAATGAAATTTATGGTTTAACAAAGGGACAATATTCTCCGGCATCTCCATTAGGAAAAGTTACAAAATCAACACCAACAGGATCTGTGGACCATCCATTTAATCCGTTAGCGTTATGCCTTGGTGCCGATTCAACATTCATTGCTCGTTCAATGGATCGCGATCCAATTCATTTGCGCGAAATTTTAAAACGAGCAAATGCACACAAAGGAACTTCTATGGTAGAAATTTATCAAAACTGTAATGTATTTAACGATGGAGCATTTGAAGTGTTTACAGAAAAAGGGACAAAAAAAATAAACACCTTAATGGTGGAACAAGCAAAACCATTAATCTTTGGAGAGAATGCAGACAAAGGAATTAAGTTGGATGGATTTAAACCTGTTGTTGTAAATACAGCCGATGTTTCAGCAAACGATTTATGGATACACGATGAAAAAGACCAAGTGAAAGCGAGTATTTTAGTTCGTTTCTTCAACACACCAGCTGACGAAAATCCACTACCTCGTCCGTTTGGAGTATTTTATACTGAAGACCGTTTCTGCTACGAAGATGCAATGTCTGCACAAATTACAGAAGCCATTGAAAGCAAAGGAAAAGGTGATTTAGATGCTTTGATTAGAGGAAAGAATACTTGGACGATATAATTAGTAAAAAATTTAGAAATAAAAAAATCATTTATTTAAAAAATGCCAATTAATTCCTTTAGACTTTTAATTTCATGAGTTATGTCCTCGGAATGCACTTTGGCTTCAGGATTAAAATACACTTGATGCATTCCAGCGTTTTTAGCACCTAA
This sequence comes from Bacteroidota bacterium, assembly GCA_043783695.1. Taxonomy (GTDB): domain Bacteria; phylum Bacteroidota; class Bacteroidia; order 2-12-FULL-35-15; family 2-12-FULL-35-15; genus 2-12-FULL-35-15. The sequence goes on along the minus strand of JAYVZC010000258.1, from coordinate 7,864 downwards.
AATATCTGCTTCTAAACTATCCCCAATCATTATACTCGTTTCATATCTTGCATTTGCAAGACTTAAAGAAAAATGAAACATTCTCTTATCAGGTTTTTTGAATCCTGATTTTTCAGAAGTTATAACTTCGGAAAAATAGTGGCTTAGTTTACTATTACTTAATTTGAGGTGCTGAACTTCTTCAAAACCATTGGTAATAATATACAAGGAGTATTTATTTTTTAAATACTCCAATACTTCAATGGAATGAGGGAAAAGATTTGTTTTATAAGGAGCAATGGCAACATAATCATTACCAATTGCTGTTGCTAATTGAATGTCGTCAATCTCATATTTTTTTAATGCTTGATGAAATCTATCGTTTCGAAGTGTTTCTTTTGAAATAATATTTTTTCTGTAATCCTCCCACAAACGTTCATTTATAGCAAAATATTCGCTTAAGAAACTATCTAATGATGGAATCCCTCTTTCAATTAGTTTATGTTTATCGGCTAGTTCGGTTAATGCTTCTTTGGAATTTGTTTCAAAATCCCAAAGTGTATGATCCAAATCAAAGAAAATAGTTTCGTACAGCATCAAAAAGTGGCTTATATAATATGGTTCCTACAACAGACCAAATAAAAATAGATACGAAAAGATATCTGACTATTTTTTGTTTATCATTAAAATATCTGACTGCAAGAAAACATCCAATAGGAATTGGAATCAAAAATGGAACTAAAATAGAAAAACCGAAAAGTCCAAATCGTCTTTTTACTTTAACAATTATTTTGTTAGTACGAGTGAATTTTTTCTTAGGAGGCAGATGAGCGTTTAGGGTTCTTTTTAATTCCGCACGTTTTTTGAAAAAAGCGATTAGCATATCACTCGTATAAACAAAAAGCACAACGCCCGTACATCCTCCTAAGCAAGTAACAACAATACTTTCAAAATAGGAGAACCCAAAGCCCAAGGCCATCGGGACACCACCAAAAACAAATTTTATTGTACTTAATAAAAAAACAGAAAGTATTTCCCACCAGGCTTCCATAAAAAAATTAAATTTTCACACCGTAAGCCAAATCACCGGCATCACCCAAACCGGGAACGATGTAAGATTGTGCTGTCAACTCTTCATCTATTGCACCTACCCATAAAGTGACATTTGCGGGTAACTGTTTTTTTACATACTCAATACCTTCAATACTTGAAATGACAGAAACAATATGCGTATGAAAAGGGATACCACGCTTCAATAAAGCTTTATAAGCCAAAACCATGGAAGATCCTGTTGCCAACATAGGATCACAAAGTATCAAGGTTTTAGCATTTAAATCGGGAGCTGAAAGATATTCCACTTGAATATCAAAGCTACCATCTTTATGATGTCTTCTATATGCAGATATAAAACCATTTTCGGCTTTATCAAAATAATTAAGAATACCAATATGAAGTGGCAATCCGGCACGCAAAATAGTAGCAATAACCGGTTGTTCTTTAGGAACAGAAACATTTGCAATTCCTAAAGGAGTAGTAAATTCCTTAGATTCATAATTTAACGTTTTACTAATTTCATACGCCATAATCTCTCCCATTCGTTCCATGTTTCTGCGAAAACGCATACTATCATTCTGAACATTCACATCACGTATTTCGGAAATAAATTGATTAAAAATTGAATTGTTTGCTCCTAAAATATGTACCATAAATTACTTTTTAAAAGATTTAACCCATTTCACTAATTTGGGTAAATTATTACGTTTCACCTGCAAATATACGCAATCTTTTGCTCCAAAATTTTTGTAAAAACGAGCGATATTTTCAACTGATGAACCACCAAAATCGAGTTCATATTTTTTATCTGAATTTTGTTTGATGAAATAGTCAAACAACAAGAACATTGCTCCTTTTGCTTTGCCTTCGTTTGTTACACCACTTTTTAAGAATGTAAAACGATTGTTACTAAACATAAAAAATGCAGCTGCACACAATTCATCGCCATCGTATATGGCAATAGACTGACCTTTTTTAAAATCGTTGCAAGTATTCATTAATTTGATTAGCGTTTTATAATCCTGTGCACCAAAAACCTCCAACTCGTTTCCTTTGGTTGTTTTAAAAAGACTCACGATTTTATCCGGTGAAATATCAGGGCGAATTTTCAATCCTGCTTTTATCGCTTTTTTTACGTTGCGTTTTGAATTATCGGAAAAATCTTTTTGGATTGGCTCATATTTTCTGTTCAAATCCAATACCTGGAATTTTTTATCTTTTAATTCAAAGTTTTTCGATTGAAGTGTATTGCTTTCATGCAGACAAAACTCAATGTATTTATATTTTTCAGGAATAGCATCAAAAAATTCAGAAACCAACTTATTTGTGATTTTTGATTTTGCAAACACTCCAAAATATCTTGTAAAAAAAGGTTGAAATAAATAATTGATTTTGTATTTTGATTTTCCTGCTAAAACAAATACAGCCTCGTAATTATTTAAAACCAACCCACTCCAGTCTTCACACACAACATCCAAATACCAGGAATAAGAAAAAATAGAGGCATTAGAACTATTGTTGATACAATCGTCCCATTTCTTTTTATTGATATTTTTATGTTCTATAAATCTAATCATTCTTTGGAGCAAACATTTTTGTGAATGTTGTAAAATTGTGCTGTTCTTTATTTTTCAAAACAAATTCTTCTATCTTTTTGATAGAATATCTAGATAATGCTTTGGGATGACCGATTACTACCATGTGATTAAATTTTTTCTGCATCAATCCATTTAATGCTTTCTGCAAAAGATGTGAATTGTAACCATCAACAGAAACAGGATTATTTGTAAACTTAGTTAATAATTTTCTTCTATATCCTGGAGATGGCATTGCTTGTCCGTCTCCTAAAGGCTTGTGTAAATAGGGGTTTTTTCTTCCTAATAAAAATAATTTCCAAAAGAACAAAGGTGAATTTTTAATCGAACTTATCGGAAGTTCTGTAAAAAATCCGTTTTTGTTTTCCACCACTATATCCCCTTTAAATTTATAAATGTCTTTATCAGGAGCATTTCTAAAATCGTAAGCATATTGCTCCGAGCTAAAATAGCCATTTCGAAAAACGCTGGAATCCAAAGTAATATTATTATCTTTAAACACTTTACTTAACTTGCTAAATGGTTGCAAACACCACCCTCCAGCCCTAAAAGCAAAAATGGGTTTATTGGTAATATCGGAAAGCACTTTTTTATATCTCACAACAATATCAGCAATATCACTTTGATTAAAATCAGTCAACTTGTAACGTTTTACATCAATTACCCAACGTTTTCCATCGTAATAACTATCTTCCCAATGCGGATGAATGTGCAATTGAATATCGTGACCTGTATCTGATAAATATTTTACTTGCTCGGTAATTTTTTTGTAATCATTTTCTAGAACGGGAAATTTCTTTCTGAATTCATCCAGTTTTAAAATAAAGCCACAATCAACAAAAAAACTAAAACGCACATTGTGCTTTTCAGCGATTCTAATAAGTTCAGAAGTAGGATAAATAATGCATTTCTCGATCGTACCATGGTTTTCGCCAAAGTAAATTTCATAATCGAGTGTAAGGAATATATTCATTGACACCTCCAATCTCCCCAAAGGGGAGGCTTAAATTATAGTTAAAATCTTAGTTTCCAAACGGGGTATACATTGTAACTCCTTTTTCATTGTAATTTTTAATCATCACTTCCAACATTTTATTCGCATCAATCAGCATGCTGTTTGCCTCTCCTATTGTTCCGTTTACCAGAACTCCTTCTTGTTCAAACATTGATTTTAAGGCATCACAATTACGCTTTGCAGAGTAATCGGGATTATGCACTTTGGTTTTCATCATTGATTCTTTTCCATCCGCATCAATCATTTTAACATCAAATATTTTAGCATCATAAACAGGATATTTAAAATCAACAGCGTCTTCCAAAGTATGTAAATTGGTGCATGCTCCGTTTAGAGTAGTTCCCAACATCAATATCTTTCCATTTTTATCACACAGTTTTCTAAATGGTGAATGCTCATTGTAAGCAGTTAATTGTCCGAAATGAGAATTGGTATAATATTCAGACAATGGTCCTTTTGCACAAACAGCATCCGTTGGATGAAAACTACGATGAACACCGTCTAGTTTTCTAAAATATTCGGTAATGCTTCCCATTTGAGAGGATGTATTTTTAATGTCAAAAAACGGATGTTCTTCCAAATGAGTTTTACTCCTTCCACTAGCAGAGAAAGATGGAAACAACAATGTTCCACCCTCTCCTATTACATCAAACAACGCATCAACAATAGTTTTAGTGCCGCCTTCTACAAAACCAATTTTACTCATACTACTGTGTACTAAAACAGAATCGTTCTTTTTGATTCCAATTTTCAGTAAATCATCAATTAACTTTTGTTTTGTAATTCCACCAATTTTTTTCTGAGTTTCCAATTGTTTTCTACGCTGATTTTTTTTCAGCCGTTTTGCCAATTCGAGTATAAACTCAGGCGCATATTTTAAAGCGAATTGTTTTAGCATTTAATTTTTATCGGCAATAGCGTATTGAACCATGTTTTCGTAAACAGATTTCCAGCCTAACCATATTTTTTTATTATTCAACGTATCGTTATGCCAAAGACTAATAAAAACACCATCCACTTTTTTAACTTCATCAATTAAAGGCTGAATTTTTTTCATTGCATCTTGTGGAATCACTTTCATGCTGTATTTTAAAGTACCTTCCATCATTGCAAAAGGATGAACTTTTAATTTTGTCTCCAGTTCAGTATCCAAATCATAAAAATTAAATGCTGTGCAGATACTAGCTCTAAAGCCAATTTGTGAAGCAAATCCCATGGTGTAATCATCCGTAATATCCAAATCGATTAAGTTACGATAGGTCTCCGGCAATGTCAATTTCAAAAAGTGTTGGCGACTTTGAGTGATGTCTCTATGCAAAACTTTGGACAAACGAGTTACTTCTTTTTTTAGTTGATCTTTACTTCTATTAGAACCATACGAAGGGTGAATTCCAATTTGCGCATAATCACCTAACATTTTTATCAGTGATTGAAACCTTTTACTTTCTATTGGTAAATTTTTATCATTAACACCATAATCACCAAGCAGAATAAAATAAATGGCTTCGAGCTGATATTTCTTAATGATTTCTAATTGAAATTCGTAAGTATCATAAGGATCTTTGTCAAAACCTAAAAGCACTCTCGAACGCTCAATAATTTCGGCAAAATCAAATTTAGATATTGATTTCAAATATCCGCCAATGCTCCTTGTAAAACCTTTTTCACGATAGGCATAAGCATTATCAATATCAATGGTAGAAATAAATTTATATTTTTTCTGAGAAAAAACAAGTTGAGGATATTTTTTTACAAGAAGTTCTTTTATCCAAATCGCCCAAGTATTAACAACAGGCTTGTGCAAAAATCCGTTCGTGAAAGCGAGACTGTCTTTTGCATCAAAACGGTCGTGCTCATCTCGAATGTGAGGCAAATATTCTTCATAACGGCTTACTAAATAAAAACTGGCAGCAAACACATCAAAAGGCAATGCAGATGATTTTCCTGTTGCAAAAAAAACTTTGTTATCATTCAGATCAAATACTGAAATGTTTTGGTCGGTAATTCCTGTTTCAAACAATAAATTTCGGGAAGTAAAAAAAAGTTCGTCAGCAATAGAATTATTTGTATAACTCATTTTCGCACCTTCAAAAGTCTTAAATTGTTCTAAGTCTGAGGTAAGTGTAAAATCTATGCAAAGTATATCTTTAAAAATTAAATTAAAGATATATTTATTACGATGCGTAATTTTATGAGTATAAATAAATAACATTTCTAATTGATATTCTTAATTATTTCTGAACAGATAAATTCGGCAGCATTTCCATCTCCAAACAGATCAGGAAATTTTAATTTTTTAGTTTTTTTAAAATGTGCAAATGCTTTCATAATAGCTTCTTCACTTGCATCTGTTACAATTGCGGAGCCGGATTTTACAAGTTCTACCCATTCCGTTTCTGATCGTAAAATAATACATGGTTTTTTAAAGAAGAATGCTTCTTTTTGAACTCCACCAGAATCGGTCATAATTAAAAATGCATTTTTTTCTAATGCTATCATTTCTAAATATGAAACAGGTGAAATGATTTTAATAAACTCGTTTGTTTTAACCGTACTATATAATTCTGAAGAAAGATTTTTAGATAACAATTTTGCGGTTCTAGGATGAAGCGGTAGAACAATTTTTATTTTATTGTCAATAGAAATTTTATTGATTGCACGGAAGAGGGCATTTAAGCGTTTTGGGTCATCTGTATTATTGTTCCTGTGAATTGTTGCAAGAACAAATTTCCCGGATTCTAATTCAATATTCTTCAAAAGAGTAATTGTTTGTTCAGCAATTTTAGAAAAAAACAGACTATTATCATACATTATATCTCCGCAATGATAAATTTTAGGATTATCAAATGAATAAGGTCCTGCATTTTTCTTTTTAAATCCTTCTCTAACCAGATTATCGAATCCGGCTTTAGTTGGTGAGAATAAAAGAGTAGAAACACTGTCGCACATAATTCGATTTATTTCCTCAGGCATTGATTTATTGAATGAACGCAAACCCGCTTCAATATGAATAATAGGAACTTGAATTTTAGAAGCGGCAACAGCAGCTGCTAAAGTTGAATTCGTATCTCCGTAAAGAACAATGCATTTTGGTTTTTCTTTTAAAAGAATTTCTTCGATGCCTTCTATCATCAAAGCTGTTTGTTTTCCATGAGAACCAGAACCTGCATTTAAATTATAACTTGGATGAGGAATATTTAGTTCATCAAAAAATATTTGCGACATGTTATCATCGTAGTGCTGGCCGGTATGAACAATCACTTCTTTAATTTTATTAGCAAATTTATTTTTAATGACTCTACTTAATGCTGCCGCTTTGATAATTTGTGGTCGAGCACCAATAATTGTTAATATTTTAATCATATCTATTTCTTATAAATTAATCCCAACCCGAAGCAAGCACATCACACAAATGCATCATTTTCATATTTTTTCCTGCTTTTTTTGCATAAGCATCTACATGCATTAAACAGGAAATATCAGTTGATATCATGTATTCTGCTCCAGTTTGTAAAGCATTCTCTAATTTTTGTTCTCCCATTCCAACAGCAATTGGTTCAAACTTCACCGAAAAACTTCCACCAAATCCACAGCAAGTTTCCGAGTCTTTCATCTCTCTTAACTCCAAGCCTCTCACTTTTTCAAGCAATACTCTGGGCTCCCGTTTAATTCCGTATTCGCGCAGAGCAGCACAGGAATCGTGATAAGTTGCTACTCCGTTCAGCGTTGCTCCTATATCTGTTATTTTCAAAACGTTTACCATAAAATCGGAAAACTCAAATATGTTTTTCTGAATTTGTTTGTATTCATTGTGTAAAACAGAATTGTGAAACATTTCGGGATAATAATTTTTTATCATACCAACACAAGATGCGGAAGGACAAACAATGTATCTGTCGTTCTGAAATTCCTGAATGAACTTCTCTCCTACTTCTTTACAATCGTCCCAATAACCCGCATTAAAGGCAGGTTGTCCACAACACGTTTGTTCAGGATTATAATTGACACCACAACCAACTTTTTCTAAAATTTTCACCATATTAAATCCTGTGTCGGGATAAATCTGGTCAATAAAACAAGGAATAAAAATATCTACAATCATACATCTACTAATAACTAATTTTTACGAATCTACGAACCTGCCTGCAGCAGGCAGGTCTGTGTTTGCTATTTATTAAACAAAAAAATTAAATTTATGCTTCAATTGCTTTTATTTTAGGAA
>JAYVZC010000257.1:0-3821 GCA_043783695.1 Bacteroidota bacterium | reverse complement strand
TCACAAGAAATTAGGTCCAGGTTTATTGGAATCGTCTTATGAAGAATGTTTAGTATATGAGGTTAATAAAACGGGATTGCGAGTAGAAAGACAAAAAGCGTTGCCATTAATTTATGAAGAAGTTAGGCTGGATGTAGGCTATAGAATAGATTTACTGATAGAAGGAAAAGTTATTGTTGAACTTAAAGCTGTTGAGTTTCTTAATGATGTTCATCTTGCACAAATCTGAACTTATCTTAAACTATCGGATTGTAAATTAGGGTTGCTAATAAATTTTAATGTTACAAAAGTAATAGACGGAATAAAAAGAGTAGTAAATAATTTATAAAAACTCACAGAAGCTTGCGCCTTTGCGTTCTCTAAGTGATAAGAAACACATAAAAATAAAAACCTTCGCGAACTCTGCGCCTTCTTTGCGCCCTTTGCGGTAAAAAACACGAAGCCATGTCAAGATTAGAAATACAAAAAACGTATAAGATTTATATTGGAGGACAATTTCCGAGAACGGAATCAGGAAGATATTATCCTTTGAAAAACAAAAAAGGTGATGTACTGGCAAACATTTGTTTGTGTTCGCGCAAAGATTTCAGAAATGCGGAAGTAGCTGCACGTGGAGCGCAATCGGGCTGGGGAAGTAGAGCGGCATTCAATCGTGCACAAATTTTGTATCGCATTGCAGAAATGTTGGAAGGCAGAAAAGAACAATTCATTTCGGAATTAATTTTACAAGGTTCGACACTTGCTTCAGCAAAAAAAGAAGTAGAATTGTCCATTGATAGAATGGTTTATTATTCGGGATGGTGTGATAAATTTCAGCCTATTTTCAGCTCCGTAAATCCGGTTGCATCTTCGCATTTTAATTTTTCGGTTCCAGAACCAACAGGAGTGGTTGCAATTATTGCTGATGAAAATACATCTTTGTTAGGTTTGGTAACCGCCATTGCACCGGTGATAGCGGGAGGAAATACCTGTGTTGTCTTAGCCTCAGAATCTAAACCATTATGTGGAATTACCTTTGCGGAAGTATTAAATTCATCAGATCTTCCCGGTGGAGTTGTAAATATTCTTACTGGAACCTCATCAGAGCTACATGAGCATTTTTCGAATCACATGGATATAAATGCTGTAACTTATTACAGAAATAACAAAGTAGAAATAAAAACAATAAAAGAAAATGCATCTTTAAATGTGAAACGTGTATTTATTTACAACAAAATAAATATCATTGCGGAAAAAGCACAAAGTCCTTACTTTATTTTTGACACACAGGAAATAAAAACAACTTGGCACCCGATTGAAAACATTGGTGCTTCAAAAGCAGGATACTAAGGATTACAAATTGTAAGATTACAAATTGAAATATTATTGACGGTTGTGGAAATAGAAAAATTGTTGTTTGCTGCTATTCAAGCTTCTTTAAAAGCGGGAGAGGAAATATTAAAAGTATACAATTCTGATTTTGCTGTCGAATTTAAAGATGATAAATCTCCTTTAACTCTAGCCGATAAAAATGCTCACGATTCAATTTGTGAAATTTTAAAACATTGCAACATTCCTATTTTAAGTGAAGAGGGAAAATTAATTGATTATTCTAAACGCAATAAGTGGGAATACTTTTGGATGGTTGATCCTTTAGATGGAACAAAAGAATTTGTAAAACGCAATGGAGAATTCACAGTTAACATCGCATTAATTCACAATCAAAAATCCATTCTTGGAGTCATTTATGTTCCTGTAACAAAAACACTTTATTTCGCTGCCGAAAATATCGGGTCATACAAATTTGAAATTTTAAATCTGAAATTTGATTATGTCAGTTTGGAAGAACTATTAAAATCGTCCAGCAAATTACCATTAGCAACAACTAACAATAAATTTACGGTCGTTGCAAGTCGTTCTCACTTATCCGAAGAAACTCAAATGTTTATTGATGGTTTAAAAACTGCTCACAAGGAAGTTGATTTTATTTCTTCAGGAAGTTCCATTAAATTATGTCTGGTAGCAGAAGGAAGCGCAAATGTGTATCCGCGTTTTGCTCCAACGATGGAGTGGGATACGGCAGCCGGACAGGCAATTTGTGAGCTTTCCGGGAAAAAGGTGATAGATTATACTACCAACCAAACACTCCTCTACAATAAGCCATACCTACTGAATAACTGGTTTATCGTTCAGTAATTCACCTGAATTGTCCCCCATTTTACCCATTTTTAGTCAATTATTCGGGCAAAAATCCGTATAATTGCATGTAATTTAAAAAATTCAAAATGGGTAAAGTTGCATTAATAACAGGAGTTACAGGTCAGGATGGCGCATATTTAGCAGAATTATTGCTTGGTAAAGGCTATACCGTTCACGGAATAAAACGTAGAAGTTCCATGTTCAACACTGGTCGTATAGACCATTTGTACAAAGACCAACATGAGAAAAAAGTAAATTTCTTTTTGCATTATGGTGATTTGACTGATTCTACTAACCTTATCCGAATTATTCAAGAAACACAACCCGATGAAATTTATAATTTGGCAGCACAATCGCATGTAAAAGTGTCGTTCGATTCTCCTGAATATACAGCCAATGCAGACGCTATAGGAACATTGCGTTTACTTGAGGCAATCCGCATTTTAAAATTAGAAAAGAAAACACGTTTTTATCAAGCTTCTACATCTGAAATGTATGGCTATGTACAAGAGATTCCTCAAAAAGAAACAACACCTTTTTATCCACGTTCACCTTATGGTGTGGCAAAAGTTTACGGTTTTTGGATTACCAAGAATTACCGTGAGGCATATGGAATGTACACTTGCAACGGCATTTTATTTAATCATGAAAGTCCTTTGCGAGGAGAAACATTTGTAACCCGTAAAATTACCCGTGCGGTGGCAAAGATTCATTTGAAAATGCAGGAAAAATTATTTCTTGGAAACTTAGATGCAGAGCGTGATTGGGGACATGCAAAAGATTATGTAGAAGGAATGTGGATGATGATGCAACAAAAAGAAGGAGATGATTTTGTGTTGGCAACAGGAGTGAAAATTACCGTTCGCAAGTTTGTTGAGTTGGCTTTCGCTGAAGTTGGAGTAAAAGTAAGATGGGAAGGAAAGGGAGTAGACGAAAAAGGATACAATACCGAAACAGGGGCATTGGTTGTAGAAGTGGATCCTAAATATTTCAGACCAACTGAAGTAGAATTATTAATTGGCGATGCTAGTAAAGCAAAAAAAATATTGGGCTGGGAACCAAAATATAGTTTGCAACAATTAGTTAGTGAAATGGTAGCTAGTGATGTGAAACTTTTCGAAAGAGATAAATATTTATTGGATGGTGGACATGATGTAATGAACTTCCACGAATAGGGAGCCCCATCCCTTTATCCCTTCCCCAAAGGGAAAGGGGTATCAGGTGAGAAACGTTCAAAATAAAATATTTTAAAAACATAGTTTACTCCCCTTTGGAGAGGCTAAGGACACAAAAAAATGACGCAAGAAATACTTAAAACGGGAGCAACCTCTCCCCTTGGGGGAGAGATGAAGAGAGGGGCTTCTATTTACATTGCCGGACATCGTGGAATGGTTGGTTCTGCAATCATTAGACGATTACAAAAAGATGGCTTTACAAATATTGTAACGCGTACTTCAACCGAATTAGACTTAAGAAATCAGCAGGCAGTTGCTGATTTTTTTGCAACTGAAAAACCTGAGTATGTTTTTTTGGCAGCAGCTAAAGTGGGAGGTATTGTTGCAAATAGTACCTATCGTGCAGATTTTATTTATGAGAACATAATGATACAAAGTAATATCATTCATCACTCGTATTTGAATGGA
>JAYVZC010000256.1:0-9060 GCA_043783695.1 Bacteroidota bacterium | reverse complement strand
TCACCGGATTTTAAATTTGCAATATTTTTTATCAATCTTCCTGTAGTGTCATAAATTTTCACAGAAATATTTTTTGATGATGAGGTGAAGTTGATTGTAATGTTATTTGATGATGGATTTGGGTAGATGGAAAAAGAATTATCGGTATTTGGAATATTATTTATTCCTGTTAAACCAGCACAACCGCAAGTTGCTATGCCATTATTAAATTTTTGTCTTATGCTATCAATGCGTTCTTGCATAACAACAACACTTGCTAAATTTCCACCAGAAGTAGCTCTTCCATATACATAAGCAAAAGTAATATCTTCAATTGCGCCTGGCAGTAAAGTAAACGGACCAAAGGAGCCAACGCCTCTTCTGTCTGATGGAATATTTCCGGATGTTGTTTCGTCCCATGGTGCTTGTGGAACCATACTTGTTCCAAATCCTAATGGATCGGACGTTCCGGGAAAAATATAGTCACTTTGAACTCCAGTTAAATGACCATTTCCTCCGTAAGTCCATGGAGTCCCATCTTTCCATGATCCAGATAAATAATTATAAAAATCAACAGCTGTGGAAGGGTTGCCTACTACTGAGCCACTATTTTCATAGTATAAAAATTTTGACATTCCCAATCTTTCATTATCAGTTACTCCATCACCATAGCCTGTTCCATTAGGTGTAGTTGATGCAGCATCATCAAACCCATTTGGGTCAGCAGAAGGTCCTTCTAAAAAAACAACAGCTTGTGCAGGAGGATTTGCCCCATAAGTAAGTTGTCCAGCGGGAGGATTGTCGTCAATCAAATCTCCATTATAACCATAATAAGTACCACGTGTAACGTCACAACCAATAAAATCATCTGTGGCACTTCCAATTTCTGTATCCGCCCAATTCCCTATAAATGTGGAATCCAAACGAAAGGCACTTTTATTAATAATTTTATAATTTGTAAATATGGTATTGTATAAGGCGCTATCGTTTGTGCAACTATAAGCATAAGCCATTCCTTGAATTTCTAAACCAATAGCAGCTCCTCCCGTTTCTCCGTGAATTCCACCTTTATCATTAAAAACAAAAAAGATGGCTTGGTCTCCTTTAATTAATGGATAATCTCCCGCATAAGGATCATAAATTCCATTTGTATTTGCATCTACAAAAGGTGCTAATGGTCCGCCTGTAGGGTTTGTTGCGGGCCAACTCAATATTGTATTCATGGCTGTTGAACTAGTTGGATTTGGACCAATGCTTCCACCATTGAACCAATTTAAATACATATCAATATCGCATTTATTTAATTTCCACACTTTATTATAAGAAGCAATAGTTGTTGAATCTGTTGTTGCGGCTGTATTAAGCGGCCCCGGCCAAAAGTCGGTTCCGGCTTGACGATATGTTTGTCCAGCTATTTTTAGAGTAGCAACAGCATCAACTCCGCCTATCCATAAGCTTCCTGCAAAAATGGTTTGTCTATTACTTCCTTTGGGTACTTCAAAATCGTGAATATATCCAATAGCTAGAACGCCTGCTTTAATATTATTGATATCTAAATAATCGCCATTAATTGTTTGGGCATTTGTTGAAACAAAACTTGTGATTGTTGCAACTAGAAGTAATATTTTTTTCATGTTTTTTATTTTTTTGCAAAAAATGATTTTATTTCACCAATGTTATTGTCCCTTTATATTTTTTTACTTCCCCATCGTTAAATGTTACTTTTATTAAATAAATAAAAACCAAAGAATTCATGTTTTTTTCTTTGTATGTCCCATCCCAACCAACATTCAAATCATTTGATTCAAAAACAATGTCTCCCAAACGTCCATAAATAGTCGTTTGTGCGGTGCTAATATTTTTCCCTGTTATTTTGAATTCATCATTTAATCCATCATTATTTGGAGTAAAAGAATTTGGAATATAAACTGTATTTGTTTCTTCTACTACTTTAACAAAAACATCCGCGGTGTCACTACAACCATTTTTATCAGTTACAATAACTGAATAAGATTGATCTTGTGTGATGGTTATGTTTGGGCTCGAACAATCGGAGCAACTCAATCCATTATCCGGATACCAGGAATAAATAGTTCCACCGGATGCATTCAGTTGTGTGCTTTCACCTTGGATTAATACAGCACTTGAAGCTGTTGCTGTTGGAGGTGTATTTACGGTAACAATAATATTTTGTGATGTAGCACCACAAGTGTTTGATCCACTAACAGAATACAATGTTGTTTGTGTTGGAGTAACAAATATAAATTGACTTGTTTCACCAGTTCCCCAAACAATATTAGTTAAGTTTCCGGTCGCATGTAAATCTATGCTATCACCTAAACAGATGTATGGGTTATTGGTAACAATAATTAAAGGTAATGAATCAACTTGTATATATACTTGAGCCGTATCACTTACACACTGACCAGTTGAAATGTATAAATTATAAGTTCCACTATTATTTTGAGAAAGGGAATCTAGGATGGGATCTTCAACAGATGAAATAAATCCTGCTGGTCCGCTCCAATTATAATTCCATCCGGCAATTGTAGCTGCAGAAAAAGACAAAACACTGGTGAAACACACGGTATCATTCAAAGATAAAAGTGGAGATACAGCCAAAGGAAGTACCGAAATATTAACACCTTCGATAATGCTATTGCATCCACTTGGTGCAACAATTTGTGTATAAAGAGTTGTAGAACTAATTATATTATTTATGCTATATGTGTCTCCAACATTTATTAATGTATTATTTGCATCATACCAATTAATTGTATTTCCCAACGAATTAATATTGAAAATGATTGAACTTGAATGACAAACAATTGTGTCGCTAAGCATTGCCGGCTCAGGTGATTGAGGATAGGAATTGATTGTTGTGTTTGTTACAATTGGCGCATTAAAATCAAAATAGATAGAAGCGGTATTATGAATCTCGCTTCCGCACGAAAGTCCAGACAATGGTTTGATTCGATATTGAAAAAATCCTTTTGAACTATCAGAGCTTGAGGTGCTATCGGATAAATAAATATTTGGAAATTGAATTGCTAAAGCATTTCCATTTAACACAACATGATTTTTATGGCTGTAACCAATGACTTCAAAAGTTGAAAGATTAAGTTGATTATCTAATGTATCTCTCAAATTAATATTAATTGCAGGAGCATTTCCTGTATTTTGAAAATGAATTGTATAAATTAACCAATCAGAATAATTTAGTGGAACCTTTTTAGGATATGTTTCTTTAATATTGGGATCATGTGAATTAACAACTTCGTAACAAAAATTGTATGAATTGTTTGTTGTATCACTATCGCCACCAACAGGAGTAACCTCTATTTCAACACAAATTTGATTTCCACTTCCGGCAGTTGAATTAACAGTTAAATATAATCCAAAAGCTTGAGTGTTTATTATTGAGGCAAAATCTGAAATAGAATAAGTATATGTGCTTCCGGAAATTATTGGTGTTAATGCTCCTGGGCATATACCACTGAATGTTACCGGTCCGGAAGTTGTAATTCGGACTTGACCGCTTACCCCTGCAGCACAAGCCATGTTATACCACTGTGTCATATCGCCAGCATCAACTCTTAATTGATGCGTTTGACCAGGGAAGGCCAATCCTAAATATGAAATAGATCTTACACCAACATCAAAACCCGGCTTACAATTAAAGCCAAAATTTACATTTGATATCAAAGGATTTAAAGTTGTTAATGAAACAATTGAATCAACTCCAGGGTTGGAACACTGCGGACTGATGGGCATTCCTGTTGTGTCTACTCGTATTTCATAAATACCAATTGGTTCTGGAAAATGATATACTCCATTAATAGCGGTATACGTTTGACCAATAAATAATCCACCGGTATCAAAAATTTTCACGGGAATATTTGTAAGGGTACCATCCAAAGTATCTTTCATACAATTGGAATTTATATCTGTATAAGTAAAACCTACAATACCTTTGGCCGCAATGCAATTGTTGGGATTATATACCAAATCACCACTTACACATAAAGGGTAAAGCAAAATTTGTGCATCCATTATTGGAACATAATTCGGCAAACAAGTAAATGGATTGTTTGTAATGTCTAACCAAAATATGGAGTTCGAAAATTCCTCAAAACAATTAATATTATTGTTGTTGCAAATCAATGTATAAATAGATGCTGATAATATCGGCAGAGTTGTTAATAAATTATTCTGACAATACAATTCAGCAACAGAACTGATTGAAGCAGGAAGATTTACAAGTGAATTGTACGAGCAATCCAATTGATATAATGAACCTGGAAGCGCAGGAAGGCTATCCAGCGTTGCATTAGAACAATCTAAAGTAAAAAGGGAACTTGGTAAGGAAGCTAAATTTATTAAGGGATTATAGGAACAAGATAGATACGTTAATGATACAGGTAAAGCTGGAAGAGTTGATAATAAATTATTTGAACAATCTATTGACTGAATTAAACTAGTAAGTGTTGGAAGACTTGTTATTTGATTTAATCTACAATCTAAATTAATAAGCGAACTTGGTAAGCTCGGGAGGCTTGTAATTATATTACTACTACAATCTAAATAATCAAGAGAGCTGGGCAAAGCCGGCAAAAAAGTTAATTGATTTCTATAACAACTTAATGTTATAAGTGAACTTGGTAATGATGGAAGTGTTGTTAACAGATTGCCTCCACAAACTAATGTTAGTAACGAACTAGGCAATGTAGGCAAACTTGTTAATTGATTAAAATAACATTCCAAATCAATAAGCGAACTTGGCAAAGTTGGAAGACTCGTTAATTGATTCGAACCACAATTTAATGTGTCTAATAAAGCAGGCAAAACGGGAAGGCTTGATAAAAAATTATTTTCACAATATATAGATGTGATTGAACTTGGTAATGTTGGTAGACTTATTAGTTGATTTTCGGCACACTTTAAATTTAATAAAAAAGGTGGTAAACTTGGCAAACCTGTTAGTTGATTACCCGCACAATCAAAATATAATATTGTGCCAGGTAGCGTTGGTAGGCCGGTTAATAAATTATTATGACAATCGAAATGCAATAAATTTATTGGTAAAGTTGGAAGGCTGTCTAATTGATTTTGAGTACAATCAAAAAACGTAACAGAATCAGGGATTTCCATTATATAAGTTAACCAATTTGCGGAACAAGTGAGTGATTGCAATGAATCCGGCAAATTTAATATGGTATCAATTTTATTGTTACTACAATTTAAAGTTTGTAAGGATTTGAAATATTGAATACCATCTAAATTACGAATGCAACCAGAGGAAATGTTCATCGTAATTCGTGAAGTAACAGAAATATTAGTTGTATCCATTTGGTTTCCCATCATTGCCGAAGGAATGTTAACGGTTAGCCAGTAAACAAAACTTGAATCGGGGATGGTTACATACGATTGCGCTTTTATTGAAAAGCTAACAATTAGTATTATAGCGGTTAGAGTAAGTTTTTTCATGAGATTAATTTTTTAAAAATGGAGGGATGATTCTTTGAGCTTGATACGGCAACATCATTTTATTTGTTGAATTTTTAGCATACATCTACTCAGCGGTTGAATTTTATTTGTGAACGGTAGTTTTTTCATAATGATTAAACATTGATACTGTTTTGTCTTTTAAAATTAGCCCTAGCTTAGCTTGTTGCCGAACAACATCCCCATGTTTCATGCAACAAGCCGAGCCAAAGCATTTTATTAATACAAATCTATTTCATAAAAACACACTTCAGTTTACAGATTAAGTCAATTTTATACATGTCAGAATGATAAAGCAGCGCTATAAATAGTATGCATGTGTTGATATTATTGATTTTTATAGTTTAATAAGTATACATGTCAGCCTCTTTTTCTATTTTTCTTAATTATATACATGTCTACCGCCATAATTTTGTTGTAAATAAATCAAAAAAGAGTATGATAATTGATAAATAATAGTTAATTTAGATATGTCTCAATTTGTATAATACATTAAATTGCCTGTAAATAAAGATAAAGAAACAGATTAAGAAAAATGATTGCTGTTTTTTATCATTTATAAAAAACAGCAAAACAAGATTAAACTCAAATAAATTATCTCAAAAATATACATGTCAAACATAGTTTCCAATCAACTGTTTCAACTGATAAAATCGCTCAACAAATCGGAGAAAAGATATTTTAATTTGTATGCTTCAAGACATACTATTGGAGAAAAAAATAATTATGTGATTTTATTTGAAGCCATTGACAAGCAAATTGAATATGACGAAGAGGGATTATTAAAACAATTTAAAAAAGAGGCGTTCATTCATAATTTTTCAATTACAAAAGCGCGCTTATATGATGTAGTGTTGAATAGCTTAACGGCTTTTCATTCTACCAGTTCAATTGACGCACAATTAAAAAGAGATTTACATTGTGCGGAGATTCTCTACAAAAAAACGCTTTATGAGCAGTGTTCTAAAATGCTTACTAGTGCCAAAAAAGTAGCATCACGCTTTGAGCGCCATTCATCGTTACTGGAAATTAGTTTGTGGGAGAAAAAACTAATGGAAACCGAAAACTATTCAGGAAAAAAAGATGCGGATATTTTGGAAATGCTTGAAGCAGATGATTTGATAAGTGAAAAGATTAAAAATTTTAATGAATACTGGAATATTAAAAGTCGTTTCTTCAGCATATTAAATAAGAAGGGAAAAGTTCGCAGTGACGAGGAGTTGCTTAAATTCAAAAAGATCATTGATAATACTTTGCTAAAAGCCGAAAATAAAGCTTTGTCGACCGAAACGCGGTATCTGTTTTTTCATATTTACAGTGCTTATTATTTTGGAATTGGGGATCATAAAAAGAGTTATGAAAATTTAGTAAAGAATGTTCAGTTAATAGAAGAACACCCGGATGTTTTTAAAGAAGAACCCAATATTTATTTTTCTGTACTAACCAATGAAATTTATGTGGGTAGCCAGTTAAAAAAATACAAAGAAGTATATTCAAGCTTAAAAAAACTGCGCTCCTCTTTGCTGCAATTTGAAAACGGGAAAAATGAAGATTTGGAAGTAAAATTATTTTCCAGTGCAACAAGTATAGAGTTGTCCATTTATATGCAAACGGGGGAGTTTGAAAAAGGATTGGAATTGGCTCCTAAAATAGAAGAAAAGCTAGCAAAATATCCCGGAAAATTTACCAAGCTACGAGAATCTTATTTTTATTTTAATATGTCAGCTATGTATTTTGGTGCCGAAAAATATTCTCTTGCATTAAAATGGATTAATAAGTTGTTGAATAGTCCGAATTTTGAAGAAAGTGAAAACATTTATTGTTTTGCGCAAATTATGAGTTTGATTATTCATATTGAATTAAAGCACGATGATTTTGTTCCAACTGCTTTTAAAAGTGTTTATAGGTATTTAAGTTCTAGAAACAGAGTTTATAAATTTGAAACAGTAATTATGGAATTTATTGGAAAGGTATTGAAAACAACCAAACGAGAGGAGCAGACAAAATTTTATAAAGAATTAAAAAAGGCATTGGTGGGTTTAAAAGCCGATTCGTTTGAAAAAGCAGCATTTGAATATTTTGATTTTATTTCATGGGCCGAAAGTAAAGTTCAAAGAGTCCCCTTTAGAGTGATTGTGGAAGAAAAGCAGGAAATGAAATAAAATAAAAAGTGAAAGCGGCACCTGCTCTCAAAGGTACCGCTCTCGGGGTCTAAACTAAACTAAACAAACAAACTGAAATTCTAAAATGCGTTATAGATGCTAAAAAATATAATTGATAGTGTAGCAATCGCTAACAAAATAGTTACGGTTCCGATACCATCTTGGTGGTAATTATGACCGTGTCGGATTGATGTTTTTCTGTTCATGGCTTTTGAAATTAAATTGTTTAAATTGAGTAGCTCTGTTGCCATCTCTATTAAGTTTTTAATTTGTTACTTATATCTCTTTCCAAATTTCTTGGATATTTTTCTTTTTTAGTTTGAGTAAGGTGTGGTTGGTTTGCCAATTAATAAAACAACATCCCCATGTGCCAATTAATTTTGTTGCAAACCTCCCAACACCTGCTCTTAAGCTTTAATTTATTTTGAAACAATAGTTTGAATGAACTTCTGAACAATATTACGACACAAAAGGACATAAGTATACCCATAATGAGCAAATGGCAGGTTCACTTATTTAGCGGTAGGAATTAGAATTTAAGTGGTGAGACTATAGAAGAGACAATCGTTCTAGGAAATCGGTTTTGTTGCGTCTAGAAACCTCAACCTGTGAGTTGTCGGTCATTATAACGTATCCCCCTTCTCCTTTTATGTACTTTTTAACATGCTCAAGGTTGATTAAATGGGAGCGGTGTATGCGAAAAAAATTGTCATCGGCAAACATCTGTTCATATTCACCTAGTGTGCGGGAGGCAATAATTTTTTTGCCATTGGTGAGGATAAAAAACGTATAGTTTCCATCAGAATCGCAGCGAATAATGTCGGAAAGATTAATAAAGATTAAGCCATCTCCATCAGGAATTCCTACTTTTTTGAGTTTATTTCCTGGTCTAACGTTGGATAATAGAGTTTTAAATTGCTTATCAAGTGTAGTTTTTTGTCCTGCTTGTTCCTCAAAGCGCTTAACAGCATTAATTAACTCTTCGGGATCAATTGGTTTTAAGATATAATCTACTGCACTAAATTTTATTGCTTTAATTGCATAGTGATCATAAGCGGTAGTAAAAATGATATTGAAATTAATGGTCTTAAATTTTTCTAATAGATCAAAAGCGTTTCCATTGGGCATTTCAATATCCAAAAAAACCAAATCCGGTTCTTTGTTAGTAATGGCTTCAAATGCACTAAGCATGGAATCTACTTTTGCAACCACTTCAATTTGTTTACAATTTTTTTCTATCATTTTTGATAATGATTCGCGTGCGCCTAATTCATCATCTACTATTATTGCTTTTATCATATACTACGAAATACGAATCTGTGTTTGTTAAAATTAAATTTAACATTCTACTAATATACTAATTAATAATGAATGTATTTAGTTCTCGTTTGCTTCTAAAGGAATAATCAATCGA
>JAYVZC010000255.1:0-9093 GCA_043783695.1 Bacteroidota bacterium | reverse complement strand
AACAAAAACGGAAGAACCTGCAAAGGTTGAATAATCATTCCTCAAGGAATAGATTGCTTCACTTCGTTCGCAATGACGCCCCTTTTATCAGAGTTCTAAATTAGAACGTCATTGCGAGGCACGAAGCAATCTTTTCTGTTACGAAGCGCGAATAAAATAAAAAAGCCTCTCGAATCATCGAGAGGCTTTTTTATTAAAGCAAAATATATTAAGCTTTTTTTACGTTTACCGCATTTAAACCTTTTTTGCCTTCAGCAACATCAAACGTTACTGTGTCGTTTTCTTTGATTTTGTCTTCCAACCCTGTTGCATGAACAAAAATTTCTTGACCTGAATCATCTTTAATAAAACCGAAACCTTTTGCTTCGTTAAAGAATTTTACTGTACCTGTTTTCATTGTAATGTAATTTGTTTGTTTTTAATTAGTCAACAAATATATGGCATAATTTCCTTAAAGTCAATTTTTTTCAATTTATATCGTTTTTTTTAGTAGAAATATCGATAAATTAACCTTGCTAAGCGAAAGATGTTAATACCGAAATCAGCCTCTTTCCCCGAAAATAGAGCTCCCTATGCGTATCATAGTGCTTCCATTCTCAATGGCCAGCTTAAAGTCGGAACTCATGCCCATGCTTAGGTTGGTTAATTGAAAACCTGCCTGACCGGCAGGTAAGTTGAAAACCTGCCTGTCCGGTAGGCAGGTTGAAAAATTGAAAAATTTGTCATAAAAAGCTTTTAATGACTTAAATTCATTGGCAATTTGCTCTTTTTTATCGGTATTTGTTGCCATTCCCATAAAACCTGTGATTTTTATGTTTTTGAACTCTTTCAGTTCCTTGGAATGGATTAATTCTTCTGCTTCTTCAAAATCCAGCCCAAATTTCGTTTCCTCTTTGGCTATATAAATCTGCAAAAGACAATTGATAACTCTATTGCTTTTTTCTGCTTGTTTATTTATTTCTTGAAGCAATTTTAAACTGTCCACCGAATGTATCAATGAAACAAAAGGTGCGATGTATTTGACTTTGTTGCTTTGCAAATGTCCAATCAAATGCCATTCAATATCTTTTGGCAATACTTCATATTTATCAACCAACTCCTGAACTTTGTTCTCACCAAAGATTTTGTGTCCGGCATCATAAACTTCTTGAAGCTTATTGACAGGATGAGTTTTTGTAACAGCAATAAGTGTTACTTGCGGAGGTAAAGAGGATTTTATTTTATGGAGATTATCGGCAATGCTCATTTTAATCGGTTTTCTAATTTTAATTTCAAACTAAACTAAGATACTTTTATTCCAATAATAAGAATGTCGTCAATCTGTATGAGATTCCCCTGCCATTCATTCAGTATTCTTGAAAGCTCTTGTTTTTGTTGGTCGAGTGTGTAATGTGCAATGGATAAAATTAATTTCTGAAGTTGTTTTTTTTTGAATTTTTTCCCTTTCGGTCCACCAAACTGATCAGCAAAGCCATCGGTAAAGGTGTAAATAGTATCATTTTTTTTAAGCTTCACCTTTTGAGATCTAAAAGGCTGTGGTTCGGGATGAAAACCTACCGGCTGTTTATCAGCAATGTGCTCTGTTAACTGTTTGTCTTCAGAGATTTGCCAAACGCTATTATTTGCCGCAGCTATTTCCATCTCCATCGTTTCAAAATTATATTTACACAAAGAGCAATCCATTCCTTCATAATTTTGCTGTTCAGAGTCTTCCGGATTCAATACTTTGATAAGCTTGTCCCTTAAAAGATCCAATATCACAGATGGTTGAGAAATCTTTTTTTCGATAACAATTTCATTCAGTGAAGTTACGCCCAATAAGCTCATGAATGCTCCCGGCACTCCGTGTCCTGTACAATCGCCAGTACAGACCAAAAATTCTTTATTCTCCATCTTGTGCGCCCAATAAAAATCACCACTCACAATGTCTTTTGGTTTATACAAGATAAAAAAGGAAGGCAGATTTTTTTGCAGTAAAGTCTCTGAAGTCAACAAGGCCGTTTGTATTCGCTTGGCATAGTTGATACTATCCGTGATATTTTTATTTTTTTCTTCAACAAGCTTATTTTTATACTCAATCTCTTCATAAGCAAGTGTCAGTTTTTTATTGGCTTTTTGCTTAGCCTTCAAACTTTTAAAAATAATAATTGTAAGTACTGCTACGAAAATAAAACCAAGAATAAAAACATTGCGTTGCGTTTCTTTTTGCTTAGAGGATGCTTCTTGAAATTTAATTTCTCCGTCTTTGCGAATCAACTCTTTGTCTTTCTTTTCAGTTTCATATTTCATTCCTATTTCAGTCAGTTGCTTTGATTTTTCTGAATTAAACATGGAGTCTTTGTATTCGGAAAATAATCGGTAGTTTTTATATGCAAGGTCATATTTTTTTTGTGCGGAGTAACTAATTGCTAACAACTGATAAGCATTTTGCATAATGCCGATACTCTTTACCTTTTTACCTTCGTTAAGTGAAAGGTTAGAGTACTCAATCGCTTTTTCATAATTTCTCATTTCAAAATAAATATCACCAATGCTGTTATGCAATGCGGCAATACCGTTTTCATCACCAAGTTCTTTTTTGATATCCAGGGAATGATTACAGTATTCCAATGCTTTTTCATAATCCTTTAACATTCGGTAGCATTTCCCTATACTGCTGTATAGCATGGCTTGTCCTACTTTATGATTTATATCTTTGGCCAGTTGAAGCGACTCCTGATAATAAGTGAGTGCTTTCAATGGATCATTTTTATCAATATATACCAAACCAATATTGTAAAGAGAACTGGCTATTTTTGATTTTTCATCCAATTTCCTGCTGATAGAAAGGGATTTAAGGTGGTAAGTCAATGCCTTATCGAGTTCTTTTTGAGTATAATAAAGATTGGCTATATTGTTTAAAGTACTCGCATATTTTGTTTCTTTTTTTTCTGCTTCAAAAATAGTAAGCGCCTTGAAATAATACTGAAGTGATTTTTGATAGTCGAATTTGTCAAAATAACTCATTCCAAGATTATTGTATATATTCCCCTCTGATGAGCGATTACCGGTTTTAATGGTAATTGTCAAAGCAACTTGAAGCAATGAGTCTGCTGTCGATGATTTGCTCCTGTAACCATTAATAATTGCCAGGCCGATCAATGCATCAATTTCCCCTTTGTAATAATGAATTTCTTGACTGCATTGCAAAGCAGAGGTTGTTATGGTGCTTGCTTTTTCAAGATCATTGGATTCCATCAACCGACCAAGCCTCAGTAGGGTTTTTACCTTATTGGTGTCATTGGGCTTTTTCAGATAATATTGAAGAGAGTCGACTCCGTTTCCTGAAAAGGAAAAAACAGAATATGAAATAAATAAGCATACAAAAGTCTTTCTTAGCATAAGTCAAAAGTTACATTTGAAAGTAATTGGATTTTATTTTATGGAGATTATCTTTGATCATGTTACGGATAGCGAATAGTTGAATATTACAAATCTGTGTTTGCTACAGGAGATTATCTTTTATAGTCTTCTGTTATTGCTCCATCTATTGAATATTGTTTTCGCCAAATGATTCCTTGAACGTCACGCTCATATTCAATTTTCTTTTGAGAACTATTTTGTAGTATTCGACACAACTAATTGGATCACATTTAAAACTAGGCTTATAAGTATTTTATGGATTTTTTACCCAACGTTCTCTGTTGCTTAAACTATCATATTGAGAAACAAAACTTACTTCTCCTTTGTAATATAGCAATGTTACTTTATTGTTTTTACTGTTGTTACAAGTTGAATAGCTAACAACTCTATCCTTTTTAGGAGCTCTTTGTCCAAAGCAAAATAAAGAAAAGAAATCGAATATTAATATTAATGTTGAAATTAGTTTCATTTCAAATTACCCATATTCGTAAAATTCGTTTTAATTCGCTATGCGTAACCTACTCGCTTAGCGAATATATCACCAAACCACTTCTCATCTTAGGTTCTACCCAAGTAGTTTTCGGAGGCATGATGTTGTTGGTGTCTGCAATGTGTTTCAATTGTTCCATTTCTACTGGATACAAGCCAAATGCTACTTTAAAATTCCATTTATCTACTTGGTGTTTCAACTCTTTCATTCCTTTTATTCCAGAAACAAATCCAATGCGTTTATCGGTTTTTAAATCGTGGACATCTAGAATAGGAGAGAGGATATGCTCTGTTAATATGGATGCATCCAGACTTCCAACAGGTTCTTCGTTGTGAATGATTTCTTTTTTTGCATCCAGGGAATACCATTTACCTTCCAGATACATACTGAAATTATGTTTTTTAGAAGGTTTATATAATTCTTCTTTTACTTCAATCACAAATTTTTCAGAAAGTTTTTTAATAAAATCTTCTGCAGATAAATTATTTATATCTCTAACCACACGATTAAAATCAAAAATCTTTAATTGAGTTTCAGGAAAAAATACTCCTAAATAATAGTTGTAAGGTTCCTTTCCGGTATAATTTGGATTCTTCTCTCTGCGATATTTACCAAGCAATCCAGAAGAAGCAGAACGATGATGTCCATCCGCAATATATACTGCAGGAATTTTAGAAAAACGTTCTTGAATAGTAGAAACAATAGTTGCATCGTTTACCAACCACAATTTATGTCTAACTCTGTCGGTAGTAGTGAAATCATACACAGGTTCTGTTTGTATTGATTTTGCAGTTAGTTCATCAATTACTTTATCATTCGGATAACTGAACAAAACGGGTTCTGCATTAAAATCACAGACTTCCAAATAGTGCATTAGTTTTTCTTCTCTATCCGTTAATGTTTGTTCGTGAATTTTTATGACTCCGTTGAAATAATCGTCTATGCTACTACAACCAATAATTCCGGTATAAATATTTTCTGCTTTTAATTGCTGATAAATATAATAAGTTGGTTTTTCATCCGTCACAAAAACTTCTTCTTCAACAAATTTTAAATATTTTGCTTTTGCTTTTTGTAATCGTTCAATAGAACCAGGCTTAGAGCGTTTACCATCACTAAAATCCGGACTGATCACATGTAAGAACGAGAAAGGGTTACTTGCAAGTTTGTCGTGTAACTCGGCAGTATTATATCCATCAACGGAGCGGGATGCAACGAGATGAACTTTGTCACGAGAGGGGCGGATGCCTTTGAATGGAATAATATTAGCCATAATTAGTTCGGAGTCGGGAGGGCGGAGTTAGGAGTTTTTGGTTTATTAGATAAAAGAATTTTAGACCTTATCGATTTACTTAATCCACTATTCATTTTTGCTAATTCTACTAATTTGCTTCTCATTAAAACTTCTTCATCTAAAGTAATATATTTTCTTCTGAAAGCAATTGTTGTGCACACTACATATTCTTTCATCGAACGCTTAGATATTCTTAAAAAAGAATTAAACTCTTTGTCTATCCCACCAGAGCCTTCTCCAATATTAAGAGCGATTGAAGTTGCAGCTCTTCTATATTGATCTATTAAATTAAATCTCTCATTTTGAGGAAATTTATCAGTAAGATCGTAAACGCAATCGATAAAATCCAATGACTTTTGATACACAAACAACTTCTCAAAATTAAATACATTCTCACTTTCACTCATATACTTTCTATTTACATTCTAATTAATATTTTTCTAGCAACTACACCTTCTCCGCTCTCCAAACTCCCGACTCTCAACTATTTATTAACTTGGAATGTTTTATCTCCGTTTTTGAAAAAATTTACGATTTGATTCGCAGCAGCTAATCCAGCATTGATGTTCGCTTCAGATGTTTCTGCTCCTTGTTTTTTAGGAGTGCAATAGTATCTGTTTTCAAATTGCAAAAGATCTTGATGACAATCGGGCATAATGTCGGAGATGTATTTAAAATCGGGACGTGCAACAAATACTTGTTTTAATTCAGCTTCGTTGATGACTTCTTTTCTAGCAGTATTAATAACTGTAGCACCAACAGGCATTTTTGATAGCAATTCTAAATTGATAGAGTTCTTTGTTTTTTCTGTTGCTGGAATGTTTAAGGATATGTAATGACAAGTACTGTAAAGCTCTTCAACAGAGCTAACGCCTTTGATACCGTCTTTTTCAATCACTTCTTTAGAAACAAATGGATCGAATGCATATACATCCATTTCAAATCCTTTTGCTATGCGTGCTACATTTTTTCCAACGTTTCCGTAAGCATGAATGCCTATTTTCTTTCCTTTTAATTCTGTTCCAGAGCCTCCTTTAAAGTTGCCTCTAGCCATAAACACCAGCATTCCGAAAGTCAATTCTGCCACAGCATTTGAATTTTGTCCGGGTGTATTCATCGCAACAATTCCTTTTGAAGTTGCAGCAGCTAAATCAATATTGTCGTAACCAGCTCCGGCACGTACAATCAGCTTTAAATTTTTACCTGCTTCTATAACTTCTTTTGTTGCTTTATCACTTCGTATGATTAATGCATCAACATTTGCAACTGCTTTAATAAGGTCATCTGCATTTGTATAATTTTCCAAAAGGCTAATTTCGTAACCTGCTTCTGAAATTATTTTTTTTATTCCTTCAATGGCAACTTTAGCAAAAGCTTTTTCGGTAGCGACTAATATTTTGGTCATACATTTGTATTTTAATACAGTGTAAAAATAAGTTTTTATCGGTGTAAGTGCAAAACAATTCACAATTGGTTGTTTCGATTGGCTGACTTGGGTTTAAACACATAGAGGCATAGTTAATTTCAGCTGTGAATAAACTAATTCGGATACTTATTCATATTCTTTCCAATTGTGTGCATTTATATTCTGAATGTTTTAGATAGAGCAGAAGCACGCTTCTGCCACAGAAATTTCCATGTTAAAAATTTATTTTTCTATGAAATAACACGAACCACTATTCCCTTTTTTCTATGTGTTTAACCTTGCTACTTACTGAGCGAAACATGAAATTTTAAGTCGTATCCCAAGCGCAATTCTCTGTTTGTAAAGTGGGCTGTGTCGTTTGAAATTTCAGTAGAATAAAGCATTCCGGCAGGAGGAAGTGGTTCTAGAATAATTAGCGTGTCTTTTTCTATGATTTTATTTAAATTGGTAATGTATGTTATTCTCGCATCATTGGCTTTTGAATAAATGCTAGCTATCGAATATTGATTTATAATAAAAAACAACATTAATCCAATCCCTAAAACTACACTTATATTTTTAATAACTTCAATTTGAACTATGTTGAAAATACCTTTGTATCCGGCATAAAAAAATAGGATACAACAATAAATAGAAAGAAGAAAAGACACTAAAAACCATATTCTTGGAGGACCTGTTTCTACCATTACATAAGCAACTATCAAAAATAAAATAAATAGTATTGTAAAAAAAGCAACACTTATTTTATAAAAAAATGACTTGAATGAAATACAGAAAGTTTTTATTTTTATTGATTCGTGAGTCTTTCCAAGCAAAAGGAAAGGTGTGGCAAATATAAAAATGAATGGCAATTTAAATGGCAAATAAAATATTCCAAATTTCACAAAGGATTTAGTTGTTATAAAAAAAGAATACCAAAATTTATGTTCAGGAAAAAGGCCGTCACGCAAGTAATTGCCGGGTGCAATTAAAAATATGATAAAGGAAATTGCAAATGCAGTAAAAACAATGAGTAGTTTTTTATTTGAAAAAATAAATGCATTAAAATTTTCTGATTTTCGATAATTCCTAAAAATAAATGCAGTAAAAAAGATTCCGAAGATTACCGAATAAACCTCTGATGAACCTCCAATATAAAAAAAGCAAAAAAGTGCAGCAATAGTTGATAAAACAGCATTTCTACGATTACTAAGAAATACACAGCCCCAAATAAAAGCAACAATACTCCACATGTAAGAGCTTTGTGCACAAAACCAAAACCAAGATTCGCCAATATCAATGCTAAGAAAAAATAGTAGTGCTGTAAAAGATGCTGATGATACTACTTTTTGTTGCTTTGTTAAAGTTATCGCTATGCATGAAAATAAATTGCTAAGTAAAAAATAGATTCCACTAAAAAGCAAAATAGCTGAAACAAAAGGTGAAAAGGAGTAATAGAAATAGTTTACATCAAAAGCTTTGTAAAATATATCCATAAAAAAAGTAGCAGCAAATCGTCCACACCATTTCATATACTGAGAACTAACTCCTGTAATAATTCCATGATTTCGAACATCCCAAATGAAAAAATAATCATCTGTTGCTAAGCGGTTGAAATAGCAAAGCATTAGAAGTAAGCAGAGAAAAAGAATAAAGATTAAAATGAGTTGTTTTGAGTAGGATTTGCTCATAATGTAAAAATAAACAAAAAAGGTCTCACTTCGTAGGCGCTAGGCTCCGCCTAGTTACATAAATTGAAATTAAGCTCTGCTTAATTCCTATTTTACTATTTTTGCCGACTATGTCAGAAAAATACAAAACAGATGGTAATGGACTATACTTTGTAACTTTTAGTGTAATTGGATGGATTGATGTTTTTATCAGAAGAGAATATCAAGAGATTTTAATTGATAGTCTTCAGTATTGTCAAAAAAATAAAAATCTGAAACTTTATTGTTATTGCATTATGCCAAGTCATGTTCACTTTATCACATATTCAGAAAATAACGAACTTTCTGGAACATTAAGAGATATGAAATCCTTTACTGCAAAACAATTATTGAAAGCAATTGATGAAAATCCTCAAGAAAGTAGAAAGGAATGGATGCTTCATCAATTCAAATATTATGGAAAAATTAGTCCGCAAAAACAAGATTTTCAATTTTGGAAACACGATAATCATCCTTTCTTCTTATACAGCGAGAAAATGATTCAACAAAAAGTAGATTATATTCATTTTAATCCTGTTGAAGCTGGATTTGTTAATCAACCTTTAGAATGGAGAATGAGTAGTGCTAATGAAGATGGTCCTATAAAATTAGATGAAAGAGTGTGAGTAGTAAATGTAAGCAGAGCTTACGAGCAATGTTGGTCACTAGGCGGAGCCTAGCGCCTACGAATCAATTGACAACTTAGTGCTTACTGGGTGGTAACGCGATTAGAACTGAGGGCAACCTTTACACCCCTTGCCTCTTGCAACTACTTTTCCTTTCTTATAATAAA
>JAYVZC010000254.1:0-3850 GCA_043783695.1 Bacteroidota bacterium | reverse complement strand
ACTAGCGAGCATTTTCTCAATGTACCTTTCGACTGTTAATAATGATTACTGAATTCTTCGTGCATATGGAATACTGTCGATAATTTTTTTTTGATGTTCTTCGACAATTAGTTTTTGTTTTTCCACTTCAGCTTTTTGACTTTCTACTTTCCGCTTTTGAATCTCAATAAAGTTTTTTTATTTTCGTGTAATTTTAAGTGCTCTAAAAAAATTGCAAAAACTAGCAAGCATATCGCCTGCAAAATGGTTTTGATTTATCCTAAATCCTTAGGTGAACGGAGTCTTGATTTTGGGCAGAACAAAACCGGAAAGCAAGTCCAATAAGAATAGAATAATAGTTGTTTTTTATTCTATTCTTATTGGACTTGTCTCGAGATATTGGATTTTATTTTTTCTATGCTGGTTTAAACTATCTTTGTTCTGTGACCAAGCGCCCACTCATATTCCTTTTTATATTTTTTGTTTCTGCATTGGCAGTAATGGGACAACCAACGCTCGACACCATCCAAATGAGTTTAAAACAAAAACCTCACCTCTTCGGAAAATTTGATACTCGTAATTCATTTATTGATAACAGTCGTGCTAAAATTTTTGGATTAAAAACAGGATTGAATTTTGGTAACCGATTATATTTTGGCATTGGTTATAACCAATTAAATCCTCCTTCAAAAGATTTTGATAAAGAAATTTATACTCTAAATGCTAACAACCAATTAGAAAAAACAACAGCTATGCTTCGCTTGGTTTATTTTTCTTTGCATGCAGAATATGTGTTTTATCAAACAAAACATTGGCAATTAAGTATGCCTCTACAATTTGGAGTGGGACAAACCTATTATAAATACAATCAATTTGGAAAGCGGAAAGTAATTGAAAAAGATTATAATTTTATTTATGAGCCTGCTATTTCGGTAGAATATAAGTTTGTTAAATGGGCTGGAGTTGGTATGGATATTGGCTATCGCTTTATGCTCACCAATTACAAAAGTTTAAATCAAAAATTTACAGCTCCCACTTATGCCTTTAAATTTCTGTTGTATTATAATGAAATTGTAAAGTCTGTTTTTCCGAAAAGTAAATTGGCAAAGCGAATGTAATAATTATTTACACTCTCACTCCAATCACTAATACATCATCAATTTGTTCATAGTCGCTTTTCCAATCATCAAAGGCTTTTCCAATTTCTTCTTTTTGAACTAGCAAAGATTTGTTTGCCACAGAGAGCAACAATTGTTTAAAATTTTTCGTCATTAATTTTTTACCCTTATCCCCGCCAAATTGATCGGCATAACCATCTGTAAATAAATAGAAAATATCTCCTGAAGCATATTCAATGCTATTGTTTTTGTATTCGAAATTTTCGGAAGTAAAACCACCAATAGCCGATTTTGTTGGTACATACTCAGTAATTTCTCCATTTGAAATTTTATACAATACACGATTGGCTCCTGCATACTGCAATTTTTTATTTTTAAAATCAAAAGCACATAAAACAATGTCCATTCCATCACGTGATTTTGAATCCGTATCATTTTGTTTTAATGCTGCTTTCACTCCATTATTTAATTCGGATAAAATTTCGGAAGGCTGTAACAGTTTTTTTTCCTGAACTGCAAAATTTAATTTGTCGCTCCCTATCATACTCATAAAAGCTCCAGGAACACCGTGTCCGGTACAGTCGACTGCTGCAACAAAATGAATGTTTTTAATTTTTTTAAACCAATAAAAATCACCACTTACAATATCCTTTGGTTTAAACAATACGAATGATTGCGGAAAAATTTCATGAATCTCTGAATCATTCGGCAACATAGCTTGTTGGATAGTTTTAGCATATTCGATGCTGTCCGTAATTTCTTTTTTCTGGTATTCGATTAAATTATTTTTTGATTGCAGGTCTTGGTTCTTATTTAAAATTTCTATCTTTTGTTGTCCGAGTAATTCATTTGCTTTTTGTTTTTCCCTGTTTCGTTTATAAGTTAAAAATGCAAGTAGCATTACAAGTAATAATACTGCAACAACTGCATAATTGATAACTCGCTGACGTGTGAGGCGCTCATCTTGTATTTCTTGATTTTTTGTGAGTAGTTCAATTTCTTTTTGTTTTTTTTCGCTGTCATATTGTGTTTGAAGCTCTTGTAATTGTTTTGTAGTTGCTTCGGATTGCATGGAGTCTTTTAAAGCTATAAATTTGCTTTGGTATTCAAATGCTCTTTCAAAATTTTTCATCTCTGAATATATGAGCGACAACATCATTAAAGCATCCTTTCTAACTTCCAATGCATTTAACTTCTCTGCCAATTTTAATGCTTCTAATTCATATTCTACAGCTTTAGAATAATTTTTTTTTGCTCTATAAATTTCACCAATACAAGAATTAGAAGCAATTATTCCCTGAGAATTAGTTGTTTCGATACTTATTTCCTTTGCTAACATTTGATACTCCAATGCCAGATCATATTGTTTTATGTTAAAAAACAACAATCCTAGTTGTGAATAAGAATACTGCAATCCATATTGGTCACCTATTTCTTTTTGAATAACAATTGCCTCTTTTAAATCGTTGGATGCTTCATCAAATCGCTTTAAAAATTGTTTGCAACCAGCCTCTAAAATATAAGTATATGCTATGCCACTTTTATCCTGTGTCTTTTGTCGACCTTCTCTGCTCTTTATCGCATAATCAATTCCTTTCTGGTATTTTTTTTCAGAATAAAATGTTCTTCCAATATTGTAGTAACACATTGAAGCTCCATAAGTATCCCCAATAGCATCATATATTTTAACTGCTTTAAAAAGATTTTCAGCCGCCTTGCCATATTCTCCTTTTAAATTATAAATGTTTCCTAAATTGACATAAGAATCAGCAGAAGGTTTTTTATCGGTCAACTTCAATCGCAGATTCAACGCTGTTTCCTGATAAATAATTGCTGAATCATATAATGAATTTTCGGTATATATATTAGCGAGATTATTGTAACAACTCGCCATCCCTTTTATATTGTTTACTGATTTGTGAGCTTCTAATCCTTTTTCTAAATAAGAACGTGCTTCTTTATTATCGTGAACAATCAATTGTAAAGCTCCTAACAAATTATAAGCCCAGCCTTCTGTTCGTCTATATCCTGTTTTTAATGAAAGGGCTAAAGATTGTTCTCCTAATTTTTTTGCTTTTTCGGCATCAGTAAATTTAAGCTCCCAACCAATTTGCCAAAGCAAACTTGCTCTCGTTGTATCGTGAGTTGCTTTTGTCAGAAGATTTTGAAGACTATCAATTTTAGGTGTTTGAGAAAGTGTGTTGAAAGAAATCAACAGAAACAAAAAATACAGAAGAGTATTGCTTATTTTTTTCATTGGAAAATTTGCTGAATCAAAAATACAAAAAATCTCTTTGGTTTTTCGACACCCTCGAAAACTATCGGGGCGAAATGATAAGGGAGGAGATTTTTTATTTGGTTTTTAAGAAACAATTATTTATATTTGATATGCTATTAAATAGTTTACTAACTTAAACCCCTAAAAAATGAAACGCACGCTATTTCTCACGCACGCTATTTCTCACGCACGCTATTTTTTGCAAAGCGCTAATTCTTTTTAATTTTTTTATTTTTATAATGGGTAGCGCCTATTCGCAATCCGGACCCAAATGGGCAACACAAGGGAATACCACCTCTACAGGCGATTTTATTGGCACTACCGATTTTAAACCTTTAGTATTTAAAACCAATAATCTTATACGTGGGGCATTTACCGAAACAGGAAGTTTTCAACTAAACAATTTAATTGGAACAGGAAACCGCTTTTTACAAACCGATGCTAATGGAAATATAATTCCTTTTACTATGGGAAC
>JAYVZC010000253.1:0-3852 GCA_043783695.1 Bacteroidota bacterium | reverse complement strand
CGATTGACTCTTTAAAAAGATCGCCATTTTGCAGATTAATGATTTCAAAATGATTGAAGTCTGAGAACCTTATTTTGTTTTTTGTAGTGCTGAGTATTATTGTTGCAGTAATATCTTTCAAAATATAGCCGATTCTCTCTTGTGGAAATTCCGGATCGATTGGTACATAAGCGCCTCCAGCTTTTAATATCCCTAATATTCCGATAATCATCTCCATGTTATTCTCGATACATACCGGTACCAAAGTTTCTTCTTTTACTCCTCTCTTTCTTAATGCATGTGCTAACTGGTTGGCTTTTTCATTCAGCTCCTGATAAGTTAATTTTTCATCTTTAAAAATTAGTGCCTTCGCTTCGGGTAATTTAGCTACCTGTTCCTCAAACAGATCTATAATTGTTCTATTCTTTTGATGATCAACTTTTGTGTTATTAAACTCTATCAGCAACTGGTGTTGTTCTTCTTCTGTAAGCATTTTCAATTCGCCTATTTTTTGCCCCGATGTTTTTACGATAGAATTTAGAAGAGTTTTAAAATGACCTATCATTCTGATTATCGTGTCCTCATTATATAAATCAGCCGCATACGATATTACACATTGCAAGCCATTAGCGGTTTCTGTGATGGAAAAAGTTATATCGAAAAGTGCGGTAAGAATTACCTGATCTTCTGTTGATAAACTTACTTTTCCTAAATTTAATTCTGGCACCTCTGGTGTATTTCTCATTACCATCATTACCTGGAAGAGAGGATTTCGGCTTAAATCTCTTTCTTTTACAACCAATTCAACTACTTTCTCGAATGGCAAGTCATGATGCTCATAAGCCTCCATTGTTGTGGTTCTAACCTGTTTCAGAAATTCTTTAAAAGATGATCCTGAATTCACTTCACTTCGAAGGGCAAGAGTATTGAGAAAAAACCCTATTAATCCCTCTGTTTCCTTTTGTGTTCTGTTCGCTATTGGGCTGCCTATACAAATATCTTTTTGTCCACTGTATCGGTAAAGCAATATATTAAGTGCTGCTAATAAAGTCATAAATAATGTAGCACCCTCATTTTTACTTAACACCTGCAATTGATCTAACATTTGCTTATCAAGACTAAATTCCAACGAACCTCCACGATGACTCCATTCAGCAGGTCGCAGATGATCCGTAGGCAATTCCAATGCTTCCAGATCTTGCAATTTATTTTTCCAATAATTTGCTTTTTTATCCAATACTTTACCTTGTAAATAATTACGTTGCCAAATAGAATAATCCGCATATTGTATTGGAATGGCTGATAACTGGGCGGGCCTCTCTTCAACATAAGCATTATAGAGTTCAATCAGCTCACTGACGAAAATTGAAGTTGACCAACCATCTGATGCTATATGATGCATTGTTATTAGCAACTTATAGTTATCGTTGCCAAGGCTAAATAAATGTGCCCTGATCATAAAATCTTTCGACAGGTCAAATGGTTCTCGGATTAAATCCTTTATATGTTTTTGTAATTTCAGATTATCCTGATTGTATAATGCAGCATCAATAAATTCTAACTCCCAATCTTTTGCATCTTTTACAAATTGGTAAGGAATACCTTCTTTTGAAAGTATGACAGTTCTTAGTACCTCATGACGATTGATAGTATTCTGTAATGCATTGGCTAGTGCATTTTTATTTATATCACCTTTTAAATTCCATAAAGCTGGTCTGTGATACTGCACACTTCCTTCAAGTTGATCAATAAACCATAACCTTTCCTGGCTGAATGATAGAGGAATTAATGGAGGACGCGGTGTTACTACTTTTAATGATGGAAGTAAATTTGATTCTAACTTATTTAGGGATTGTGATGCAAGTGATGCTATTGTAGGGTGATCAAAAATTTCACCAATGGGCATCTCAATTTCAAATTCTTTTCTAATTGCTGAGATTAAGCGAACGGCTAAAAGAGAATGACCACCTAAATTAAAAAAATTATCATGAATACCCACCGATTCTACTTCCAACACATCCTGCCAAATCTCCACCAACCTTTCTTCCATTTTGTTGGTTGGTGCTATGTACTGATCTTTATACAGTTCATTCATATCAAGATCAGGCAAGGCTTTGCGATCTATTTTGCCATTAAGTGTAAGTGGGATATGATCTATCTCTACCAACTTAGAAGGTACCATATAATCCGGTAAATTATTTTTTAAATACGTGATTATAGATTCACGATCAAACAACCCGAATGGTACAACGTAGGCTACTATCTGTTTGTTTCCGTTATCGGATTCCCTAGCAGTAACAGCACAATCAGCAACTTCATCACATTGTAATAATGTAGCCTGTATTTCGCCTAACTCAATTCTAAACCCTCTTATCTTAAACTGGTCATCTACCCTACCTATAAATTCTATTTCACCATCGGGTAAATATTTTACCAAATCACCCGTGGAATACATAATTGATTTCTGATCTTTAAAAGGATTTTTAATAAATTTTTCTTTTGTCAATTCAGCGTGATTGAAATAGCCTCTTGCAATTCCATCGCCTTCAATAAATAGTTGCCCCTGAACGCCTATCGGACATAAAGCCATATCCTTATTTAATACAAACACTGAAGTATTTGAGAAGGGCCTGCCTATTGGCACTGAGGCAATATACTCCCGGTCCATATTCACCACATGCAGCAATTTCCCTATAGTTGTTTCTGTAGGACCATAATGATTAATTACTTTACATGTGGCATTTGAGGAATGGATATTTTCAACTACTTCTAATGATAATGACTCCCCGCCAAATAAAAGTAATTTAGCAGGTAACAATAAATGATTGTGACTAGATAAAGCTTTCCAATGCGATGGAACAATTTTTAAACAATCTATGGTATGATCTTTAAAATATCTCTGAATCTTTTCTGCATTACTTACGGTTTCTTTTGAAAACAAGTGTAATATTCCTCCAAATACCAAAGAACTAAATATAACTGTATTTCCTAAATCAGTTGCAATGGTAGATACTAAAGCAAAAGATGAGCATTTATCAATATGAACTTTTTGAGCTAATCCAAAAACATAATCAACGAGATTTTTATGCTCAATCATCACACCTTTCGGTTTGCCGGTAGAACCTGAAGTATAAATAATATATGCAAGATGATCCGGAAGAACTTTAATAAGTAAATTGGTAGTTGGTTGAAAGTTTATTACTTGCGAATCAGTATCTATTTCTACTATATCAATGTTTGTTAACCCTGGTAAATATATTTTGCTGTTTTTGTTGGTGACAATTACATGAGCCGTTGAATCTTTCAGCATGTAATCAATTCTTTCTTTAGGAAATTCTATATCTATAGGAACGTAGGCCGCTCCGGCTTTTAGAATCCCCAATACCCCGACTATCATATCAATACCACGCTCAATAAAAATGGGTATAGGAGTTTCTTCTTTTATTCCCATACCTCTCAGGTAATGCGCTAAACGGTTGGCTTTTTCATTGAGTTCCCGGTAAGTAAATTTTTGTTCCCCGAAAACCACTGCTATTGAATCTGGTTTCTTTTCTGCGTGTTTTTCAAATAAGTCCACCAGGCTCTTAGACATAGGATATTCAACCTTACTATTATTAAATTCATAAAGTAATTGTTGCTTTTCTCCGGCAGTAAGTATTTCAAGCTCAGCTACTTTCTTCGATGGCGTTTTTACAATCGAATCGAGTATTGTCGTGAAATGACCAACCATTTTATTAATTGTTTCTTCCTTATACAGATCAGTGGAATAATGTACACTGCCTTGCAAACCAGCCGGTGTTTCTTTTATAAAAAAAGTTATATCAAACTTTGCTGTATCATTTGCGAATTCATCAAATGATAATTGCAGATCAC
>JAYVZC010000252.1:0-9129 GCA_043783695.1 Bacteroidota bacterium | reverse complement strand
TCATCAATCACATTATTCCGGAAAGCATTGTAGAAGTGATGGCAAAAAATGAAATTTTACCAATCGTAATTTTTGCATTGTTTTTTGGAATTGCCGCTGCATCCATTGGAAACAAAGGAAAAATCGTAGTTGATTTTTTTGATTCTGTTTCTCACATCATGTTTAAAGTTACCAATTACGTCATGTCATTTGCTCCACTTGGAGTGTTTGGAGCATTAGCAGCAGTGGTCGCTAAGCAAGGACTAGGTGTGCTTACAGGCTATGTGTATTTAATCGGAACATTTTATTTAGGATTGTTTTTATTCGTATTCGGAATTTTATTTTTGATCTGCTTCTTCATGAAAATTAATTTTTTCAAATTGTTGAATTACATCAAAGAACCAATTTTACTGGCATTCAGTACAGCTAGTTCCGAAGCGGCAATGCCAAAAACAATTGAATCACTCGAACGTTTTGGTTGCGGAAACCGAATTGTAAGTTTTGTTTTACCGCTCGGATACTCTTTTAATCTCGATGGTTCCATGATGTACATGACCTTTGCAACTGTATTTATCGCTCAAGCTTACGGGATTGATATGACAGTAGGACAACAGATTACCATGCTTCTAATTCTACTTGTTACAAGTAAAGGAATGGCCGGAATCCCAAGAGCATCGTTGGTTGTAATTGCAGGAATGCTCGCTCACTTCAATATTCCCGTTGCCGGATTATTATTGTTACTCGGCATAGATCAAATATTAGACATGGGACGCTCCGCAACAAATGTTGTCGGAAATGCAGTAGCAACAGCCGTTATCTCCAAATGGGAAGGTGAATTACATCTGCCCACTGACTCATCGATTGATAAAGTAAAATTGGGTTAGCGAGCTCTCCCTTACTCCCTCTCCAAAGGAGAGGGGCAGTACCTCTAAAAAGAATTATCCTAATGAAAAAGAGAATTAATATTTTGAAAACAATTCAATTCCTCCCCTTTGGGGAGGTTAGGAGGGGCTGTGGACTTGTTTGACTTCCTAAAACAACTTACTAACCCCGAATCCATTATCCAATATGGTGGTTTAGCTTTATTGCTTTTTGTAATTTTTGCTGAAACAGGTTTGCTAATAGGCTTCTTTCTTCCCGGTGATTCTCTTGTTTTTATTTCTGGCGTATTTTGTATTTCAAAACCACAGCTAATTGGAGTAGATTTTCCAATTTTATTAATTTCTCTCGTATTCGCTGCAATTATTGGAAACATTGTAGGTTATTGGTTTGGATATAAAGTAGGACTACCGCTTTTCAAAAAAAAAGATTCCCTCATCTTCAAAAAAAAATACTTAGAAGTAACAAGAGAATTCTATAATAAAAATGGAGGAAAGACAATCATTATCGGCCGTTTTCTGCCCATTATCCGCACATTTGCACCAATATTAGCTGGAGTATTAAAAATCGATTTTAAAAAATTTATGCTCTACAATGTTGCAGGTGCTGTTGCTTGGATTGGAACATTGTGCAGTGCAGGTTATTATTTGGGAAGTTATAGTTGGGTGCAAAATAATATCGAATATATTGTAATCGGACTTATCATCATTACCACAATTCCTATCATTACTACGTTTTTGAGAGAAAGAAGAAACACTCGATGACCTCATGCTAGTTGATTTCAGTCATTACCCTTGACTTTAGTCAAGGGATTATCGTAAGTTTGCAAAAATTTTAGAATAACAATGAACGTTTGGGATTTTTTAAAACACCTTACCGATGCCCAATATATAATCAATTGGGGCAGTTTGGCGATTTTAACTTTTATTGTTTTTGCCGAATGTTCTTTTTTAGTTGGCTTTTTTCTCCCGGGAAATGCGCTTATTTTTATTTCAGGAATCGTTTGCTATTCTAAACCCGAAATATTAGGAGTTAATCTTCCTGTATTGATTGCTTCTCTTTCTTTCGGAGCTATGTTTGGTTATTTTATTGGTTATTGGTTTGGGCGAAAAAGGCTCGGCCCTTTCCTAATGAAGGAAAATACAAACATTTTCTTGTTTAAAAAAAAATCAATCGACCTTACACTTCAATATTACGATGACCATGGCGGGAAAACACTAATTATTGGTCGGTTTTTACCATTAGTAAGAACATTTGCACCCATTATTGGTGGAATGATTCAAATGCACTACAGCAAATTTATGTTCTATAATATAGTGGGAGCTTTGGTTTGGATTGGCTCTTTAAGCTGTATCGGTTATTTTTTAGGTTCATATCCTTGGGTTCAAAACAATATTGGATATGTCATTATTGCATTGATTATCATTACAATAACTTCCCTTTTTGTAAAAACAAAAGCTGCTAAAAATAGTCCGTAAGGGTTATCGGGGTGGCAGACTAAGCCGTCACACTGAGCGTACAATGTCGTTTAGTTAAGGATTATGAGCTTTATCTAGAACTCGCTCCTCTGGAGCTAATCGAGTTTCACATCAAATTTTTTACAGGTCACTCCTACGGAGCTGATATAAAGCCTCAGCGAGGCGACCTGTTTATAGAATATGAATTATACAGATTAAAAGCCCCAAAGGAGCGAGCTGTAACACCAATTGTTATTATAAAATAGTATCCAAGGACATTTTGTAATTTACAATGACTAGTGCCGATGCAATAGATATTTAGTCCTCCCGCACGCCTGTCCCGCTCATGCGGGGTGCGGGATTGGACTCCTACATATACGCTTTCGGTATTAGGAAAGCCGTTCTATCCTTGGTAGAAGGACAAACCATTAAATAACAAATACCGCCTGTTATTACTGAATTTCCGCCTTTTAATAAAAGATATGTTTCTGATACAATCTTTTATAGTAATTCGTGGTTATTAGCCCTGTGAATAAAGAAAGGTTAAGTTTTATTAAAAATTTTTACTTTTAAAATAGATTTAGTATGTTTGATGCCCTATTGAATAAAATCTTTTCAAGAAAAAGAACAATCTTTTCAAAAATTTGTATGTATTAAAACTAAATAATAAAATAAACCAAAATCAAAAAAATATGAGTAATCAAAAATCAACATCTGGCGGATTTAACTTTATGACCGCACTTTTAGCAATTGTTATTTCAATTGTACTTGGAGTATTAATTTACATGTTTGTATTAGGTGCACCAGGCAATTTTGATGCGGAAGGTCATCCAAAAGAAGGAAACTACTTAGGAATGATGCATGCTGGAGGATTTATCGTACCAATTCTTATGGCAATTTTTATGATTATCGTTACTTTTTCTATCGAGCGATTAATCACAATTTCTAAAGCTAAAGGAAAAGGAAAAGCAGACGAATTTTTACGTAACATCAAATCATTATTAGCGAGCCATCAATACGATGATGCAATTGCTGCTTGTGATAAACAACAAGGTTCATTAGCAAATGTTGTTCGTTCCGGTGTTGAAAAATTACAAACGGTTCAAAACGACAGTACACTAAATACAGAAGAAAAAATTGGAGCCGTTCAAAAAGAGCTAGAAGAAGCTACTTCTTTAGAATTACCAATGCTTTCTAAAAATTTATCCATTATCACTACTTGTGCTACCATCGCAACTCTTTGGGGTTTGATTGGAACAGTATTGGGTATGATTCGTTCATTTGCTGCTATGTCGGCTGCAGGTTCTCCTGACACAGCTGCACTTGCAACTGGTATCTCTGAGGCTCTTATCAATACCGCTATCGGTATCATTGGTTCGGTTGTAGGAATTATCATGTACAATTATTTCAGTACTCGTGTTGATTCTATCACTCACAGTATGGATGAGGCTGGATACAGCTTGTTGCACACTTTAAAAATGTCTAAATAGTTTTATTTAGAACTGACAAAAATTATAATTTAAAAACATTAATATGGCTGAAGTATCATCATCTAAAGGTAGCCCAACGTTGGACATGACTCCAATGGTGGATTTGGCTTTCCTTTTGGTTACTTTCTTTATGCTTACTGCTACTTCAAGGGTTACCGAACCTGTTATTGTAGACACTCCTTCTTCTACTGCGGATAAATTACTTCCTAAAAATGTAATTTTGATTTCAATAGATGATAAAGGAAAACCTTTCTATAATATCAATAACAACGATGTTCGCAAAAAAACTTTGCAGAAAATGGGTCAACAATATAAAATCACGTTTACTGAAAAAGAATTAACAACTTTCAGTGGTATGACCAGTATTGGAGTTCCAATGTCTCAATTGAAGGAATACATCAATATGGAAGATGCTAAAAGGGTTGCGGTAAGGTCTCCGGGTATTCCACACGATTCGCTTCACAATGAGTTAGGAGACTGGATTCGTTTCGGACAAATTGAAGCGGCACGACAAGCAAAAACAGAAAAAGAAAGAGCTGAAAAATTAGGCAGAGAGTTCAAATACGAACCTTTACGTTTCGCTATTAAAGCGGATGCAAAAACAAATTACATTGCAGTAAAAGATATTATTAAGGTGTTTACCGATATGGATATCTATCGCTTTAATCTTATAACTGACCTTGAACAAGGCCCGGTTGTGCAATAAATAAAATAAGTATGGAATAATTCGTTGGATTGCATCTAAAGAATAATTCTACAGAAGAATGCTAAAACATTTAAAAAAAATAAAATGGCAGAAGTAAATACAGGTGGTAGCGGTGGAGGAAAGCACGAAAAAAAGCGCGCCAAAAAATCATCGACCCGAATAGATATGACGCCAATGGTGGATTTGGCATTCTTGCTTCTTACGTTCTTTGTATTAACATCCACGTTCGCGAAACCTAAAACAATGGAAATTAATTTTCCTGCTAAACCAAAGACTGAAGATCTAAACATTAAAGTTAACAATGCGATTACTTTTATTTTGACAAAAGATGATGGCATTTATTACTATAACGGAGAGTTTTATCCAGAAGGAAATGCAAAAGGAGAACCTGCTACTAAATTAACAAAAACAGATTTTTCAGCAGAAGGCTTGCATAAATTGTTGTTGGACAGAAACAAAAGAACAATTGATGTTATTGCTAAATTAACAGAAAAATTACAGAAAAAAGAAATCGCTGATACCACTTTCAAACGCTTGGCTGTGGCAGAAAAGGGCAGAAAAGGGAATTCTGCACAAGGAATTGAAGCTGGACTTACTGTTCTTATTAAAGCAGATGACGGTGCTGTTTACAAAAATGTAATTGATGTAGTTGATGAATTAAACATTTGCAATGTAGGTTTATATGCAGTTGTTGATTTAGGTGGAAAAGAAAATGAATTGTTAAAAGCAACTTCTAAATAATTAGAAAAATGGCAGAATCATTATTTAATAACTGGAACAGTGTTGTAGCCCCTGTGCGTAACGACATCGTTTTTGAAGATAGAAATAAGGCTTATGGCGCTTATGATCTTCGTAAAAATCACAATCGTAGTGTTGCTTTTGCATTACTGATTACAGGTGCTTCATTTTTGTTTGCAGTAAGTTTGCCTGCAATTATCGATTGGATAAATAATAAAATGGATCAAGTAGAAGTGCCTGTGGATATTACTCCATTGGATCTTACTGCGCCACCACCAATTGATGAAACTGAACCACCACCGCCACCACCGCCACCACCACCGGTAATGGAGACAGTAAAATTTACTCCTCCTGTTGTTACAGATGAAGAAGTTGTGGAAGAACCACCTCCTGTTCAAACAGAGGAAACACCTCAAATTAGTACAGAAACGGTAGAAGGTTCTGGAGATGAAATTATTATTCCTGATGAGGGAAATGGTAATC
Source organism: Bacteroidota bacterium (assembly GCA_043783695.1). GTDB lineage: Bacteria > Bacteroidota > Bacteroidia > 2-12-FULL-35-15 > 2-12-FULL-35-15 > 2-12-FULL-35-15. Next base: position 3,397 of record JAYVZC010000252.1, on the reverse strand, counting down.
AAGTAGTAGAAGCGGCAGTGGAAACACCAATGACTATTGTTGAACAAATGCCAACATTCCCTGGTGGAGAAGCTGAGATGATGAAATACATTCAAAAAAATGTGTCTTACCCTCAAATGGAAAAAGAAGGACAAATACAAGGAACTTGCTACGTAACATTTGTTGTTGAAAAAGATGGTAGCATCACCGATGTAAAAGTGTTGAGAGGCGTTTCAGGGGGTAAGGGATGTGATAAAGAAGCAATGCGCGTTGTGAAATCAATGCCAAACTGGAAAGCAGGTAAACAAAATGGTCGTGAAGTTCGTGTACAATTTAACTTGCCAATTAAATTTATTTTGAGATAAATATGGCAGATTTGTAACCTGCCTTTATAAATGGTCAATTGTCTACTAAAATAATTAAGGGAAAAGATAGGTTGAAAACCTATCATACAAAATAAGTATGGTAGGTTTGTAACCTGCCTTTATAAATCAAGCAAAAAGATAGGTTGAAAACCTGTCATACAAAATAAGTAACCTGCCTTGGCAAATCAGGCAAAAAAAAGACAGGCTGAAAACCTGTCATACAAAATAAACCAACAGTAATTCGTCCGTGAATAAAATACGCTATTATTCAAATTTTTTTATGATAGCAGTTTATCTGGGTTTAGGATTACTGTTTTTTTTTACTGAAATCGGGATAAACACTTTTCCCAATTACAGAAAAGAACTCGGAGCAACAATGATGATCTATGCGGTTGTTAGATCTTTTCTTATGATTCGAAAATACAAAAAGCACAACAAAAATGAGTTTTAAAATAAAGCTAAAATATTCCTGGAACAGACTAAGGTTTTACCTTAGTTTTTTGCTTTTAGCATTTTATCTAACCATTGGGATTCTGTTTCTTTTTACAGATAGCTGGGTAGACCTTTTACCGAAAGGAAGAAGTATTGTTGGGATTGTTTTAATTTTGTTTGGGTCCTTACGTTTTTATATTGCTTATCGCAGATACATTAATAAACTATTAAGAATAAAAACTTCTGTCGCTAAACCCGCCCGGCCGTCAGTTGGGAAAGAAATTGCAAAAGTAGAAGAAGCTTAAATACATAAAATGAAAAAAATTATAGCAGGAAGCGTTTTTATTTCAATCACATTATTAATGGCTTGTTCGGGAAATTCAGGCAAACCGGAACCAACAGACACACCAACTTCCGGTGAAGTAAATGTGGTAGTGGACGAATCATTCCAAAAATTATTCGATACCCAAGTGTATACATTTGAATCGATTTATAAAAATGCTCACGTTCATGTGGATTATCTTCCTGAAAACGAAGCATTGACCCGTATGATAAATGATTCATGCAAAGTAGTAGTAATGTGTCGCGACATTACCTCAACTGAACGCAAATCATTTGAAGCTAAAAATCTATTCCCCATTTCTACAAAAATTGCGGAGGATGCGATCGTACTATTAGTCAATCCCGAAAACAACGATACGATTTTAACAGTTGATCAAGTAAAATCCATTTTATTAGGAAAAGATTCGTTGTGGAGTCAATTAAACAAGCAATCTGGATTAGACGGCATAAAGGTAGTTTTTGATAATGCAGGGTCTGCAAATGCTCGTTACATGAGAGATTCACTTCTTCAGGGAAAAGACTTTTCCAACAATGTTTTTGCAGTTAAATCGAATCCTGAAGTCATTGAGTATGTAAGCACCCATAAAAATGCAATTGGCGTTTTAAGCGTCAATTGGATTAGTGACATGGACGATTCACTTACTACAAATACCCTTAAAAAAGTAAGAGTAGTTGCTGTGGCTAAAGACGAGTCTTCAACGCCTGTAAAAGCCTATCAAGCTTACATTAAAACAAAGGAATACCCATTTACAAGAAACGTATATATGATAAACAGACAAACCCGTGCGGGACTTGGTATGGGATTTGTATCTTTCGTAGCCGGAGACAAGGGTCAGTTAATGATATTAAAAGCAGGGTTGATCCCGGCTGTTGCTCCAGTAAGATTAGTAAAAGTAAATATTGAATAAACTTAATTATGAAATAGACATATGCTTTTTTATAAAAAATAAAGCGAACATATGTTGTATTCCATCTAACGATAAAAATTATAAAAACATAGATGAAAAAGACAAAATTATTAATAGGATTGTTTTTGGTTGCGACTTCAACCATTATTGCACAAACACTTCCTGATGCCATTAAAAAAACTACCAACGAACAATTTGAATCAGCCGATGTTACTTTTAAATTGTTGATCCAATCTCAACCGAATAGTGGAGATTATTTTTTTTATTATGGTGAAAACTATTTTAAAAATGACAACACAGAAATGGCAAACACAATGTACCAAAAAGGTGCTGATGTAAATGCTACAAATCCTATCCCTTATGTAGGATTAGGAAAAATTCAGTGGTATAAAGGTCAATCTGCTGAAGCGAAAGCGAACTTTTTTAAAGCAACAACTTTAGCGGCAGGTAAAAATGCAACAGTTTTGATGAAAATTGCAGAAGCATATATTAATGCTCCAACAAAAAATTTGACAGATGCTTTTACTTTATTGGCCCAGGCTGCGAAGCTAGAACCCAAAAACCCTGAAGTATATATTTTAACCGGAGATGCTTTTTTAGAACAAAATAACGGAACAAAAGCAGTTGAGAATTATGAAAAAGCAGCCTCTCTTAATCCTAAAGATATTATTGCAACACTTCGTCAAGGGCAATTATACAACCGTGCAAAAAATTACAATTTGGCATTGGATTTTTATAAAAAAGCAAATGCCATTGATTCTTCTTTTGCCCCTGCTTACCGCGAAAAAGCAGAAATTTACCACAGAGCAGGACAAGATGGAATTGCATCGGCACAATACAAAAAATATTTATTGTTGAATAACGATTGTGGTGCCCGTGCACGTTATGCAGGATTCTTATTGAACGCGAAATTTTATAAAGAGTCGGTTGAAGCATCAAATGATGCCCAAAAATGTGACACGACCAATTTTTATTTGAATCGTTATTTGGCTTATGCACAATACGAAACAGCGGATTATATTGGAGGAATGGAAAATATAAATATATTTTTCACAAAAGCTCCGACAGATAAAGTAATTCCTCAGGATTATGAATACCGTGCAAAATTGCTTTCTAAAACAGGGAAAGATTCATTGGCAATAATTGATTTCAAAAAAGCAATGGAATTGCAACCTGACAAAGTAGAGTTGAATGGGGATATCGCTAGTTGTTTCATGAAAATGAAAAAATATCCAGAGGCTATTGCTTCTTATAAAGTAAAAATTGAAAAAGGAAAATCAAATGCGAATGATTATTTTGGTTTGATGCGTGCGTATTATTTTTCAAAAGATTTTATAAATGCTGATTCTGCTGCGATACAAATTGTTAAAG
>JAYVZC010000251.1:0-3857 GCA_043783695.1 Bacteroidota bacterium | reverse complement strand
AACTTACGGAGGAGGGTGCAAAATTCACTTCTCATATTGATGGAAGTAAACATGTTTTTACTCCCGAAAATGTAATGGACATTCAAAGAACCATTGGTGCCGATATTATAATGGCATTTGATGAATGTACGCCTTATCCTTGCGAATACGATTATGCAAAAAAATCATTAGACATGACACATCGTTGGCTAAAGCGTTGTTGCACACGATTTGATGAAACAGAAGGTAAATACGGATTTTCTCAAACACTTTTTCCTATTGTTCAAGGAAGTGTTTATCCCGATTTACGAAAAAAATCAGCTGAATTTATTGCAGCACAAAACCGTGAAGGCAATGCCATTGGCGGATTATCCGTTGGAGAACCTGCCGAAGATATGTATGCGATGACCGAAGTAGTTTGCGATATTTTACCAGCCGACAAGCCCCGTTACTTAATGGGTGTAGGCACTCCAATAAATATTTTGGAATCTATTGATTTGGGAATTGATATGTTTGATTGTGTGATGCCAACCCGAAATGCCCGTCATGGCTTGCTTTACACACAAAACGGAATCATGAACATGAAAAACGAAAAATGGAAAAATGATTTTTCAAATTTGGATGAAGCCGGAACTTCCTATGTGGATAGGGCTTACACAAAAGCTTATGTTCGCCATTTAGTACATTCGCAGGAATTATTGGCTGCTCAGATTTGCAGTATTCATAATTTGGCGTTTTATTTGTGGTTGGTGGGCGAAGCTCGTAATCAAATTATTGCTGGAACTTTTAGAGAGTGGAAAAATAAAATGATATTACAATTAGGAGTACGATTATAAGACCTCACCCCTTAATCCCCTCTCCACAAGAGAGGGGGCAATAGGTGAGATGCTTTAAAAATAAAACAGAGTATTAACACATAATTTAAGTCTTGCCTCTCCCCTGTGGGGAGAGATGAAGAGAGGGGTAATGAAACTTTTAGATAGATATATCATTCGTAAATTTTTGGGAACATTCTTTTTTGCAATGGCTCTCATCATCCTTATTGTTGTAGTATTTGACATTTCTGAAAAAATTGATGATTTTATTGGCAAAGAAGCTCCGTTAAAAGCAATTGTTTTTGATTATTACTTCAATTTCATTCCGTTTTTCCTGAATTTATTTAGTCCGCTTTTTACTTTCATTGCAGTAATATTTTTTACATCGCAAATGGCAACACGCACCGAAATTGTGGCGATACTTAGTAGTGGTGTTAGTTACACACGATTGCTTTTCCCTTATATGCTTGCCGCAACGGTCATTGCAGCTTTATCTCTTTACCTCAACAATTTTGTAATTCCTCATTCTACAAAAAAACAAATTGAATTTGAAGACATTTATATTCGTAACGAATTTCACAATCAGGATCATAATATTCACAAACAAGTTGCCCCCGGAAATTATATTTACATGGAACGTTATAGCACAGAAGAAAATACCGGCTATAAATTTTCCATCGAAAAATTCAGCAAAGGAAAATTGTATTACAAATTGATGGCCGAAAACATTAAATGGGATAGCACAAAAAGCAACTGGACTATCAACAACTATTATATCCGCTATATCAATGGGATGGAAGAGTTTGTAAAAAAAGGAGAAAAGATTGATACCACTTTTGCTTTTACTCCAGAAGAGTTTGGTAGAAAAGACAATACCGTTGGAACGATGGATTATTATGAGTTAAATAAATACATTGATTCAGAAAGACTAAAAGGCTCGGATAATATAGAATCTTATGAAATTGAAAAATACCGAAGAAGTGCATTTCCTTTTGCAACTTTTGTATTGACACTCATTGGAGTTTCTATTGCAAGCAGAAAAATACGAGGTGGAATTGGAATGCACATTGGGCTGGGAATATTTATCAGCTTTACGTTTATTATGTTTATGCAAGTGAGTACCACTTTTGCTGCGAGTGGATTAGTATCACCTTTAAAAGCTGTTTGGCTTCCTAATATTTTGTTTGGATTTTTATCTTGGTATCTATTGAAAAAAGCTCAGAAGTAAGGAAGTAAAGGATTTGAGGTATTCGCAAAACGAAATGCTCCTTGTTTGTATTTCGATTTGTCACCCTGAGCGTGGTCGAGAAATCTATCATGAATTGCCGATAATGTTTATTTAGATTCCTCCGCTTCGTTCGGAATTACAGTTAAAATTATAATTTCCCTTCAAACACAAAACACTCTCCAAACTCAGATTTTAAATTTGTTTTCTTTTCAAAAATTCCAAACACTGTAGAACCACTCCCACTCATAGCAGAATAAATTGCTCCTATAGAATACAATTTCTCTTTGATGTTTTTTATTTCAGGATACTGTGGAAAAATAGAATCTTCAAAATCGTTATGAACAAATTCTTTCCATTTATCAATTGGTAAATTCAACATATCGTTTTCTAAAGAACGATTCGGGACTTTTGGAATAACTCCGCTATAAGCTTTTGCTGTATTGATATGAATTTTAGGATAAACTAATACCACATAATATTTACTCAAATCCAATTTCATAGATTCGTACTCATCTCCTCTCCCCTCTGCAAAAGAAGGTTTATTGCTCACAAAAAAAGAACAATCACTTCCCAATTGACGAGCGTAATTATGCATTTCACCCCAGGAAATTCCCAGTTCAAATTTATCATTCAATAGTTTTATGAAAAAAGCTGCATCGGACGAACCACCGCCTAATCCTGCTCCAATAGGAATGTATTTGTGCAAATGAACTTTCACATTTGGTAATGGATAATCTTGAGAAACCAAATAATAAGCAAAATAACAAAGGTTGTCCGATGCATCACCTGGAATTTCTATTCCCGATGAAGTAAATATAAAACGCTCTGCTCCTTCTTCGGCATTTTCAACAACTTCTAATGCATCACATAAACCAACAGGGTAAAAAACACTTTGGAGATTATGATAACCATCATCACGTTTTTCGATGATGTTTAGTCCTATATTAATTTTTGCGTTTGGAAAAGTGATCATGGTGCAAAGTAAAATATAATTTCTGTATTAACGAGTAAATTCCTATAGTGCCCAATTCTCAACATGACGAATATCATTTTGCGCCCTCAACTATAATTATATATTTGCTTATACACTAATCTCTAATCCATGAATCAAAATCCACTATTTATAGATCATTTGAAAAGTGCAAAGTTGATGTTCGACCAGGGCAAAGACATGGTCTTTATTGAAACAAAACTCAAAGAAAAAAATATTGAGTCTCAACATTTAGAAGAAATACTGAAACAATTAAAACGTTTGGTGTATGCCAAACGGAATAAAACCGGTACACAATTAATTATTATAGGTGTTCTATTATTGGGCATTGGATTTATCAGTAGCATACTTCTACATTTAAACGGCTCCAATTCACTTGATTTTCCACTTTACGGATTAACTGCTACCGGCATTATTGTTTTGATTGTCGGGCTTATTTATCTATTTCACTAAATCGTTATTTTATCCTTTAATTACTTCATTCCCATCAAAAACTACCCTAAATCCCTGATTTCAAAAGATTGGCATTTTCATAGATAATTTCGTATTTTAGCTCCCTCTTAAAAAATACAAGAATGAACTATTTAGAATTTGAAAAGCCAATTGAAGAATTACAAATTCAATTGGAAAAAATACAAGAAGCAGCTGCAAAAAGTGGCGTAGATGTTTCTAAAACGACTGCTGACATAGAAGAAAAAATCAAACAAGCACGTACCGAAATTTATGGTAACCTAACGCCATGGCAACGTGTGCAGGTTTCCCGTCATCCCGACAGACCCTATACTTTAGCTTATATCAACTATATCACAGATAATACATTTATGGAATTGCATGGCGACCGTAC